>NZ_JBAKHL010000186.1:0-577 GCF_036902715.1 Micromonospora sp. CPCC 205546 | reverse complement strand
CAGCCCCGCCAATTACGAACAGGCTCTCGCACCGACTACGCTGCATCAGATCGCGGCATAACCCGGTGTCCACATCCCGGGGGGAACCTCAGGTTTGGGCGGCGGCGGCGGTGTCTGTGTAGTAGCCGTACAAGCGTTGTCGGGCCCGGGCAATCTCGGTCTTTTGCCCGCCGGTGTCGCCGATCTGTTGCTCGGCGGCGTAGAGGCGGAGAAGGTCGTGCAGGTTCCACCGTTCGGAGACGGGTTCGGAGATCAGATGTGCTCGATGCAAGTCGGCTAGTAGCCTAGCGGCCTCGTGTTCGGTGAGGTTGGTCAGGCGGGCAGCTGCGGTGGTGGCGATGTCCGGGCCTGGGTTAAGCGGCAGCAACCGAAACAGGCGGGCCTGCCGATCATTGAGATGATGGTAGGACAGGTCAAAGGCGGCCCGCACCGCAGCCTGCTGCCGGGTCAGGCCGTCGAGTCGGTGTTGATCATCGCGTAGCCGGCTACAGATCTTGAATGGCCAGGTTCGTCCGATGTGGTCTGTGTGATGGCCTTGGGCTGGGGTAGATCGATGGGATGAGGTATCCCGATGGAG
>NZ_JBAKHL010000185.1:0-616 GCF_036902715.1 Micromonospora sp. CPCC 205546 | reverse complement strand
GGGGTGCTCTACGCCGCGCACCACCACGGCCACCCCGACCCGCTGCCACCCCTGCCCGTGCAGTACGCCGACTACGCCGCCTGGCAACGCCAATGGCTCACCGACGGCACCGCACAACGCCAGGAAACCCACTGGCGACACACCCTCGCCGACGCACCCACCTTGCTCGACCTACCCACCGACCGACCCCGCCCCACCGAACAGGACCACCACGGCGCCCACCTCCCCATCACCATCGACACCCAACTCACCACCGCCCTCAAAACCCTCACCACCCACCACGGCGCCACCCTCTACATGACCCTGCTCACCGCCTGGGCCATCGTCCTGTCCCGCCTCACCGGCCACCACGACCTCATCATCGGCACCCCCACCGCCAACCGCCGCCGCGCCGAACTCGAAAACCTCATCGGCTTCTTCGTCAACACCCTCGCCCTACGCATCGACCTCACCGAAAACCCCACCACCACCCAACTCCTGCACCGCGTCCGCGACCTCACCCTCACCACCCTCGACCACCAGGACCTCCCCTTCGAACACGTCGTCGAAGCCGTCAACCCCACCCGCAACCTCGCCCACACCCCCCTGTTCCAGGTCATGTTCGCCTGGCAGAACA
>NZ_JBAKHL010000184.1:0-636 GCF_036902715.1 Micromonospora sp. CPCC 205546 | reverse complement strand
GTCACCGTCGTGTCCTCGATGGTGATCTGCACCGTGACCGGTTCGTCGGTGACGATGATCGGCGCCAGCAGCGTCAGTTCCTCGATCACCGACCGGCCCGTCCATCCGGCGGTCGTCAACACCGCCTCCAGCAGCACCGTGCCGGGCAGCAGGACCGTACCGGAGACGCTGTGATCAGCCAGCCACGGCAGGCGGCGCAGCCCAATCGACCCCGAAGCCACCACGCCATCCGGGGTCGGCACCCGCGCGTCCAACCACCCATGACCGGTATTGCCGGGGGCCGCGTCGGCGACCAGCCAGTACGGCTCGTGCTGGAACGGATACGTCGGCAGGTCAGGAACCACATGCCGCTGCGGGAAGAGACTCGCCCAGTCCACCGGCACGCCATGGCTCCACACCAACCCGGCACTACGCAGGAACTCCGCCCAACCGTCCAGATCCCGACGCAGAGTGCCCGTCACCACCGGCGCCTCAATGCTGCCCACCAGCACCGGATGCGGGCTGACCTCGATGAACGTGTCGTAGCCCTGCCCCACCAACGCCGTCACCGCATCATGGAACCGCACCGGCTCACGCAAATTACGCACCCAGTAATCCGCATCCATACCCGTGGTGTCGAACCAATCCCCCGTCACC
>NZ_JBAKHL010000183.1:0-648 GCF_036902715.1 Micromonospora sp. CPCC 205546 | reverse complement strand
AATCCTTGAACGCCCGCTACCGGCGGGCGGTCAAGGCCCGCGGCCACTTCCCCAACGAGCAGGCCGCGTTGAAGTGTCTGTACCTGGTGACCCGGTCCCTGGACCCCACCGGAGCAGGCAGAACCCGATGGACCATGCGCTGGAAACCCGCATTGAACGCCTTCGCCATCACCTTCAGCGACCGCTTCCCGAACGCCGAGACCTACTAACCAAGATCGCCGGAAACACCCTTAGCGAGACAGGCCCGGATGACCCTGGGCTGGGCCACCCCAGGTGAGAAGATGACCCAGCTACTTGGTGTTGCAACCACCGGTTGAGCCCGCCTCTGAGGGTCGTCACGTACCAAGAACTCCTGTGCGATCGGTGGATCCGACGCGACTGGTGTCCGGTTTCGCAGTTGGCGTCCGATCCGGCATCGCAGGTCGATCGCCGTGCGGCTCGCGGTGGGGTGTGTGTCCGGTTCGGGGGTGTGGTCGGGGGCATCGTGGGGGCGGAATCGTGGGCGGGGCGGGGTCGTTACACCCTGCGTACGGCCGAGTAGGGCCTAGCCGCCGGGTGTGCTGGTGGGCCCGGGTCCCCGGGAATGGTGGCGGGCCGGGCGTGGTTACACATGGTCACGGGCCGACGTGGAGGGCATCCCCCGCCCCT
>NZ_JBAKHL010000182.1:0-663 GCF_036902715.1 Micromonospora sp. CPCC 205546 | reverse complement strand
GTCGTTCAGTGTCGCGGTCATCACGGCACCCTCCTCACCAGGCACAACGCCTGGCAGGTCAGGCCGGAAACACCGTTAGGTCCACACTCCCCCGCCCACGGATGACCCTGGGCTGGGCCACCCCAGGTGAGAAGATGACCCAGCTACTTGGTGTTGCAACCACCAGTTGAGCCCGCCTCTGAGGGCCGTTACGTACCAAGATCTTCTGTGTGACCGGTGGATCCGGCGGGAATGGTGTCCGGTTTCGTAGTGGGCGTCCGGTGTGGCGTCGCGGGCCGGTCGCCGTGCGGCTCGCGGTGGGGTGTGTGTCCGGTTCGGGGGTGTGGTCGGGGGCATCGTGGGGGCGGAATCGTGGGCCGGGCGGGGTCGTTACACCCTGCGTACGGCCGAGTAGGGCCCCGCCGCCGGGTGTGCTGGTGGGCCCGGGGCCCCGGGAATGGTGGCGGGCCGGGCGTGGTTACACATGGTCACGGGCCGACGTGGAGGGCATCCCCCGCCCCTGCGAGTACCGCCCCGTTGTTGACTTCCCCCCTTTGAGGTTCTTGGGCGCCGGACGGTGCTTGCATCCGCGCAGCCGATCCCCCTCGGTGCGGATGCCGACCCCCGAATGGAGCATTCCTGATGAACACGATCATTCGTAACAGCGTGCTCGGTATCGCCGGT
>NZ_JBAKHL010000181.1:0-688 GCF_036902715.1 Micromonospora sp. CPCC 205546 | reverse complement strand
ATCAAGGTTGAGTTCGCTGGAGCGGGAGCAGATCGGGTTGGGTCGGGCTGAGGGTGAGTCGATGCGGTCGATCGCGCGGAGGTTGGGTCGGGCGCCGTCGACGATCTCGCGGGAGGTAGGCCGGTTCGAGCGGTACGGGCAGCGGTATCAGCCGTCGGCGGCGCAGTGGGCGTCGTTTTTGCGGCACGGCCGTGTCAAGCGGGTGCCGCGGCTGGCTGTCGATGGACCGTTGCGCCGGACGGTGCTGGATATGCTGCGGCGACGCCGATCGCCGCAGCAGATTGCCGCTCGGCTGCGGTGGGAGTATCCGCTGCGGCCGGAGATGCATGTGTCGCACGAGACGATTTATCAGGCGATCTATCTGCAGGCGCGAGGGAATCTGCGGGCTGAGTTGACCCGGCAGGTGGCGCTGCGGTCCGGGCGAGCTACCCGTCGCAGGCGGCCAGTGGCCGCGGCGGCGGTGCGGTCGGCACGGCCGTGGCTCGGGTTGAACATCAGTGCCCGTCCCGCCGAGGTCACCGATCGGGCGGTGCCCGGGCATTGGGAGGGTGACCTGCTGGAGGGGACACGCCAGGGTGGGCGTGGTGGTTCCGCGATCGCGACCCTGGTGGAACGCGCGACCCGGTTCGTGATCCTGGTCGGACTACCCCAAGGGAAGATGTCCGAGCACGTCGTCGCGCAGCTGGCC
>NZ_JBAKHL010000180.1:0-701 GCF_036902715.1 Micromonospora sp. CPCC 205546 | reverse complement strand
ACGTCATCACCTCAGCCGCCGCCGAAATCCAATCCGCGTCACTGGCCGCACCATGACCGTAGTTCACGCTCGAACCCGCAAGACCATCACCGTGCGCCACCTCGATCGCCGCCACCCCCGCCGCATCGAGCGCGGCGGCGATCGTCCGGACCTGCTCGACGGTGTACCGGTGCGCCACGGCGTGCATACCATCGCGCAACGTCACGTCCTGGATGTACAGATCAGTCACGACCGCACCCCCGCAACAGCCTCGGGACGCAACGCCACCAGCCGCTCCGCCGTGCGCAACGCCGCCGAGGTCATGATGTCCAGGTTGCCCGCGTACGCCGGCAGATAATGCCCCGCACCGGAAACCTCCAGGAACACCGACACCTGCAAACCGCTCAGGTGCCGACCCAACGACGGCACATAGGTGTCGACAACGTCGAACTGCACGTCCTGCTTCAACCGGTAGCCGGGCACGTACTCCTGGACCGACGCCACCATCTGCGCCACCGATGCGGCGATCGCCGCCCGATCGGCGTCAGCATCGGGGCAGAGGCAGTAGACGGTGTCGCGCATCAACAACGGCGGATCCGCCGGATTCAACACGATGATCGCCTTACCCCGCCCGGCGCCGCCGACGACCTCGATCGCCCGCGCCGTGGTCTCCGTGAACTCGTCGATGTTCGCCCGCGTCCCCGGACCCGCCGACCGCGACG
>NZ_JBAKHL010000179.1:0-706 GCF_036902715.1 Micromonospora sp. CPCC 205546 | reverse complement strand
ACGCGGACGGCCGGGTCGAACTGCACGGTCTGCCGCAGGTTGTCGTACCAGTAGTCCGCCGTCATCGACGCCGGGTCGACCCAGTCCCCGGTCAACGTCGAGACCAGCCGGATGTGCCCCTGCCGGGGGGTGACGTCGGCCAGGTCCGCGCGCAACTGCTCCGCGACGTCCTGCACCGCCGCCGAGTGCGACGCGTAGTCCACCGGGATCAACCGCGCCCGCACCCCGTCGGCCTGGCACGCCTCCACCAGGTCCGCCACCGGCTGCGGCGGACCCGACACCACGACGGTGGACGGACCGTTCACCGCCGCCACCCCGACACCCGGGAACTCAGGCAGACGCTCGGTGACGGCGTCGGCGGACAGGTCGACCGACGCCATGGTGCCGGTGCCGCGCAGCACCGTCAGCGCCCGCGACCGCAACGCCACCGCCTTCGCCGCGTCCTCCAGGCTCAGGATCCCGGCCACGCACGCGGCGCCGATCTCGCCCTGCGAGTGACCGATCACCGCAGCCGGGGTGACACCGCAGTGCTGCCACACCGCCGCCAGGGCCATGCCCACGGCCCACAGCACCGGCTGCACGACCTCGACCCGCGCCAGCCACGACTCGTCCTCGCCGGTCAACACCGACACCAGATCCACGTCCAGGTACGGCGCCAGGGCCCGCTGGCACTCCGCCAGCTTCGCGTCGAACACCGGCGTACGAC
>NZ_JBAKHL010000178.1:0-735 GCF_036902715.1 Micromonospora sp. CPCC 205546 | reverse complement strand
GAGGGTGGTGCGGGTGGCGTGGTGGGTGAGGACGGCGATCGGGGCGCCGTCGGCGAGCAGTTCGCCGAGGCGTTCGGTGGGGTGGGCGGGGTCGAGGGGAAGGTACGCCCCGCCGGCCTTGAGGACGGCCAGCAGCGCGACGATCAGCTCGGGCGACCGGCGTAGGCAGACCGCGACGAGGGTGTCGGGGCCGACGCCGTGTGCGCGCAGGTGGTGGGCGAGTCGGTTGGCGCGCGCGTCGAGGTCGCGGTAGGTGAGCGAGGTGCCCTCGAGGGTCACGGCCACCGCGTCCGGCGCCGTCGCGGCCCGCTGCGCGAACAGCGCGGGAATCGTCCCCTCGACGGGGTACGCGCTCGCCTCGCCCCAGGTCGCGAGGAGGTCGCGGCGCTCCACCGGGTCGAGCAGGCTCAGCCGGTCGATGGGCTGGTCGGGGTGTGCGACGAGTTGGGTGAGGACGTGGTGCAGGTGGCGGATGTGCCGCTGGGCGGTGGCGGTGTCGAACAGTGCGGTGGCGTACTCGAGGCTGCCCGTGATGCGCCCGTCGTGCTCGGCCAGCGAGAGGGTGAGGTCGAACTTGGCGCTGGTCCACGGGCTGCGCAGGGCGGTCACCTCGACGCCGGGCAGGTCCAGGTCCAGGTCCTCGTTGTTCTGCCAGGCGAACATGACCTGGAACAGGGGGGTGTGGGCGAGGTTGCGGGTGGGGTTGACGGCTTCGACGACGTGTTCGAAGGGGAG
>NZ_JBAKHL010000177.1:0-740 GCF_036902715.1 Micromonospora sp. CPCC 205546 | reverse complement strand
ACGTCATCACCTCAGCCGCCGCCGAAATCCAATCCGCGTCACTGGCCGCACCATGACCGTAGTTCACGCTCGAACCCGCAAGACCATCACCATGCGCCACCTCGATCGCCGCCACCCCCGCCGCATCCAGCGCCGCCGCGATCGCACGGACCTGCTCCACGGTGTACCGGTGAGCCACGGCGTGCATACCGTCGCGCAACGTCACGTCCTGGATGTACAAATCAGTCACGCCGGCACCTCCACGACGCCCCGACCCGCACCGTCGCGGTCCCCGTCGTGGCCCGTCGACCTCGATCGCACGCCGACCAGCCGCTCCGCCGTCCGCAACGCCGCCGACGTCATGATGTCCAGATTCCCCGCGTACGCCGGCAGATAATGCCCCGCACCGGAAACCTCCAGGAACACCGACACCTGCAACCCACGCAACCGCCGACCCAACGACGGCACAAACGTGTCGACAACGTCGAACTGCACGTCCTGCTTCAACCGGTACCCCGGCACGTACTCCCGCACCGCCGCCACCATCGCCGCCACCGAGCCCGCGATCGCCGCCCGATCGGCGTCAGCATCGGGGCAGAGGCAGTAGACGGTGTCGCGCATCAACAACGGCGGGTCCGCTGGGTTCAACACGATGATCGCCTTACCCCGTCCGGCGCCGCCGACGACCTCGATCGCCCGCGCCGTGGTCTCCGTGAACTCGTCGATGTTCGCCCGCGTCCCCGGACCCGCCGACCGCGACG
>NZ_JBAKHL010000020.1:0-105117 GCF_036902715.1 Micromonospora sp. CPCC 205546 | reverse complement strand
CGCCGACGAACTCAACGACCGCCCACGGATGACCCTGGGCTGGGCCACCCCAGGTGAGAAGATGACCCAGCTACTTGGTGTTGCAACCACCGGTTGAGCCCGCCAGAGGGGCCGGCAGCTTCCAAGATCTCCGTGCGGACGGTCAGCCCGGCCAGCCCGCTCGGCGAAGTGCCGTGCGGAGTTGGGCGACGACCTCGGCCGGGTGGGCGCGGAGGGCCCAGGACGGGAAACGGAGAACACGATCTCCTTCGACCCACAGGTCGTTCTGGCGGCGCATGTCGGCCCAGGCGGCGCGCGGGTCGAGATGCTGGCCGCCGTCGATCTCGACGTGCACCTTCCACTCCTCGAAGTACGCGTCGAGGTAGCGGCGCCGCCCGGTGGCGTCGTACCTGATCTTCTGCCGAGTGGGTTCGGGCAGTCCGGCGCGGCGCGCCAGAGTCAGGAAGTCCAGCTCGGCGAGGGAGTGCGCCCCGCCGCCCGCGTCCGTGGCGACGCTCAGGATCAGCTTCCGGCGACGCAGCCGTGGCATCCGGTCGAGGATCTCGCGCAGGTCCTCCTCGCACACGATCCGTTGCTGGAAGCCCGCCGCGACGATCGCCCGGGCCTCGGCGTCGGTACGCGCCCACTGTGCCGCGTCCACGACCGAACGGGCGGGCGTCGTCCGACGCGGCTGCCCGGCCCCGAGCACGTCTCGCTCCGGCAGATGGGTCGTCCGGTGTGCCACCACTCGTTGCGGCAGCTCGCGCCGCCGGCCAGCCGGCAGCAGGAGATGGATCGTCAGGTCGGGAAAGCCGCGCAGGCCTCCCGCCTGGGCGGCCGTGAGCCCGCCGAGCATCGCGCCCGGCCCGGCGGCCAGCACCGCGACCCACCGAAGCTGTGCGGGACCGATCGGCCCGTTGTGGGTGACGAAGACGGCACGGTGGACGTGTCGCCACCGTCCGCTGGTCACCCGGTGCCGGATCGCCTTGTGGGTCAGGTGTCGAAGCGCCTGGTCGAGGCTGATCACCTCGTCCTGCCGGAAGAGCAACCAGGCCAACTCGTCGGTGTCGTCGCCTGGCACCGCCCGACCCAGCGCCGCCAGCGATTGCGTGAAGCGAGGTCTCACGCCCCCACCCTGCCCACGCGGTCCCGCCTCGCGCTGCCCCTGTGGACAAGAAAGAGACCTTGGCAAGTCCCGGCCCTCCCAGGGGCCATCGCCTGCCAAGATCTCTTCCGTCAGCAGCTTCCGCCGCGCCCGGTCGGTCAGTCGGTGCTGGTGGTGGCCTTCTTCGGGGCGGCCTTCTTCGCCGGGGTCTTCCTGGCGGTGGTGGCCTTGGCCGTCGTGGTCTTCTTCGCCGCCGTCGACTTGGTCGCCGCGGCCGTCTTCTTCGCCGCCGTGGCCTTCTTGGCGGGCGCCTTCTTCGCGGGCGCCTTCTTCGCGGCGGTCTTCTTCGGCGCCGGCCCCTTGGCCCGCTTCTCGGCGAGCATCTCGGAGGCCTCCTCGATGCTCAGCGCCTCCGGGGTCTGGCCGCGGCGCAGCGACGCGTTCGTCTCGCCGTCGGTCACGTACGGGCCGAACCGGCCGTCCTTGATGACCAGCGGCTTCTCGGTCAGCGGGTCGACGCCCATCTCCCGCAGGGGAGGCGCGGCGGCCCGACGTTGGCGGGCCTTCGGGGCGGCGAGCAGGGCCAGCGCCTCGTCCAGCGTGACGGTGAACATCTTCTCTTCGGAGTCCAGCGAGCGGAACTCGTCACCGCGCTTGACGTACGGGCCGTAGCGGCCGTTGTTGGCGAAGACCTCGGCGCCGTCGGGGGCCAACCCGACCAGCCGGGGAAGGCTGAGCAGCTTCAGCGCCTCGTCGAAGGTCAGCGAGTCCGGCGACTGCGAGCGCAGCAGCGACGACTTGCGCTCGCCGCTGGCGACGTAGGGGCCGAAGCGGCCCGACTTGAGCAGGATCGGCTCACCGGTGCCCGGGTCGTCGCCGAGCTTGCGCTCGCCACCGCCGCCGAGGAACAGCTCGTGCACCTTCTCGGGGGTCAGCTCGTCGGGCGCGAGCCCCTCGGGGATCGGCGCCCGGTCGCCCTGGGCGCCGCCCTCCTCGCCCTCGGCGGCCGGCGCCTGCTGCTCGCCCGGCACCGCCCGCTGCAGGTACGGCCCGTAGCGGCCCACCCGCACGACGACCTCGCGGCCCTCGTCGTCGGTGAACAGCGGGATCGAGTTGACGCTGCGCGCGTCGATCTCGTTGAGGTTCTCGGTGACCAGCTTCTTCAGCCCGCCCGAGCGGGCGATGTCCTGGTCGCCGGCGCCGTTGGCGCTGCCGAAGTAGAACGCGGTGAGGAAGTCGACGGCGGCGTGGTCACCGCCGGCGATCTCGTCCAGCTCGTTCTCCATGCTGGCGGTGAAGTCGTAGTCGATCAGGCGCGGGTAGTGCCGTTCCAGCAGGCCGATCACCGCGAAGGCCAGGAAGGTCGGGATCATCGCCTGGCCGCGCTTGGTCACGTAGCCGCGGTCCTGGATGGTCTGCATGATCGACGCGTACGTCGAGGGGCGGCCGATGCCCAGCTCCTCGAGCGCCTTGACCAGCGAGGCCTCCGTGTAGCGCGATGGCGGCTGGGTGTGGTGGCCCTGCGCGGCCAGCTCGTCGGCGGTGAGCGGCTGGTCCTTGACCAGGTTGGGCAGGCGACGCTCGGCGTCCTCGGCCTCGGCGTTCTCGTCGTCGCTGGACTCGACGTACGCCCGCAGGAAGCCCGGGTCGGTGATGGTCTTGCCGGTGGCGCCGAAGTCGGCCTCCTCCTGCGCGGAGGAGACGGCGCGGATGCGCACCGACACGCTGGAGCCGACGGCGTCGGTCATCTGCGAGGCGATGGTGCGCCGCCAGATCAGCTCGTAGAGCTTGAACTCCTCGGCGGAGAGCTCCTTGGCCACGTCGCCCGGGGTGCGGAAGTTGTCCCCCGCCGGGCGGATCGCCTCGTGAGCCTCCTGCGCGTTCTTCACCTTGCCGGTGTAGCGGCGGGGCTCCGGCGGCACGCTGCGCTCGCCGTACAGCTCGACGATCTGCCGGCGGGCCGCCGTGATGGCGGTCTCCGACAGGTTCACCGAGTCGGTACGCATGTAGGTGATGTAGCCGTTCTCGTAGAGCCGCTGCGCGGTGCGCATCGTCTGCTGCGACGAGAACCGCAGCTTGCGGGCCGCCTCCTGCTGCAGCGTGGAGGTGATGAACGGCGCGTAGGGCCGGCGGCGGTAGGGCTTCTCCTCGACCCGGGTGACCTTGAACGGCCGACCCTCCAGCCGGGCCGCGAGCCCCCGGGCGCCGCCGGAGTCGAGGTGCACCACGCCGGCGCCGGCCTTCACCCGGCCGGTGGTCGGCTCGAAGTCCTTGCCGGTGGCGATCCGATCGCCGTTCAGCGCGACCAGGGTGGCGTTGAAGCTGCGCGGCCCCTCGCCGGCGTTCGTCACGGCGAGCGTGGCCAGGATGTCCCAGTATTCCGCCGTGCGGAAGGCCATCCGCTGCCGCTCGCGCTCCACCACGATCCGCGTCGCCACGGACTGCACCCGGCCCGCCGAGAGCTTCGGCATGACCTTCTTCCACAGCACGGGCGAGACCTCGTAGCCGTAGAGGCGGTCGAGGATGCGCCGGGCCTCCTGGGCGTCGACCAGGTCCCGGTCGATCTCGCGCGGGTTGGCCACCGCGGCCTGGATGGCCGGCTTGGTGATCTCGTGGAAGACCATCCGCTTGACCGGCACCTTGGGCTTGAGCGTCTCCACCAGGTGCCAGGCGATCGCCTCGCCCTCGCGGTCCTCATCCGTGGCCAGGAAGATCTCGTCGACCTCCTTGGCCAGCTTCACCAGCTTGCTGATCTGCTGCCTGCGGTCGGCGGAGACCACGTAGAGGGCGTGGAAGCCGTTGTCGACGTCCACCCCGAGGCGGGCCCACGGCTCGCCCTTGTACTTGGCCGGCACGTCGGCGGCGTTGCGCGGGAGGTCCCGGACGTGGCCGAAGCTGGCCTCCACGACGTATCCCGGGCCGAGATAGCCCGAGATCGTCTTGGCCTTCGCCGGTGACTCGACGATGACCAGACGGGTGGTTCCAGCGTTGCTCGGCACGTCTCTCCCCGACCTCACTCCTGCTCGCAGCCACCGACGCCCGGTTCGGGCCACTTTCGGCCCGCCGACCCTCGGCGGTCCGGATGTCCAACGTAACGCGCCGCCCGCGTTTCGGGTTTCGGGGGCGGCAAACCGCCCCGGCGCGTGGCGTCCCTCTGCACCGGCGGCTGGGCGTGCCGGACGGCGCCACCGTACACCGTGCGTGTGCCGTCGGGCAGGACACTGTGACGATGGCGGACCCTCGGCCGAGGCGCCACCCGGTCGTTTTCCGCAGGATTGCGCACTTGCTGTCCCGCATCGGACAGGCACTCGGGCGTCAGGAGCGGGCCGGCCAGTCGCCGGCCGGAGCGGCGGGCGGCGGGTCGCCGACCAGCTCGGCCAGGCGGGCGAGCCGCCGACGGCCGGTGATCCGGTACGCCGGGCCGCCCTCGCCGGGCGCGAGCAGCGCCCCGGAGAGGCCGACCGCGTCGAGCGCCGCGCCGACCGGCGCCCAGCACTCGGCGTCGGCGGCGCCGAGCCGCAGCAGGAAACCGGACGGCTCGGCGGCGCCCGCCGCGGCGAGCCAGAGCCGCAGCCGCCGCCCGTTGAGGTGGAAGCCGGCGGGCGGCCGCTTGCCGGTGCCGCGCAGCCAGGCCGTCGCGAGCGGCTTGAGCGTGCGGGCGTACGAGGTGCGCACCGCGTGTCGTCCGTCGGCGGTCGCCTCCCAGGTGGCCGCCACTCCGCGCAGCGCCAGCTCGGCGACGAGCACGTGCACCCGCCAGGCGGCGTCCACCACGACCGAGAGCCGGGCGGTGCCGCCCATCCGGACCACCTCCCCCGGGCCGGCCAGCAGCCCGGCGAGGTCGGCGAGGGAGGGGTCCGCCGCCTCCGCGCCGAAGAAGGTCAGCTGCCGGGCGGACCCGTCGGCGTCGGCCGGCGGGGGCGGGGCGGTACGACGGGCGGCCGGCGCGACCCGGTCCGCCGGCGCCGGGAAGAGCGCCGGCAGGGTCTCGCCGCCCGGCGGGTCACCGGTCCCGCTCAGCGGCACTCCGGCACCTCGTCGAAGGCGCGTTTCAACTCCTCGGAGTTGAGCCGGCTGGTGTCGAGCGCGCTGGCGTCGTACTCCTTGTTCAGGGTCTCCACGGCGGCCCGGACGCCGTCGTAGAAGACGGTGGGCTGGCCGGTGCCCAGCCCGTCGATGGTGTCGCGGGCACGGCCGTACGCGTCGCGCACCTTCGCCAGCGAGGCGCGGAAGCCGGCGGAGACCTCTTCGCCGTGCTCGGCCTCCGGGACGCCGGCCTCCTCGACCTTGCGCCGGGCGGTCTCGCTGGCCCGCTCCGCGCCGCCGAAGAGCCGCACGAGGTTCTCCTTGGCCTGTGCCGGGGTGGTCTGGGCGGTCATCTGCTGGTCCGTGCTGCTGGTCAGCTTGCTGATCTCGGCCCGCCACGGGGTGAGCGCGGAGCAGACCGACGCCGCCCACGCCCGCGGGCTGGGGCCGCCGCCACAGCCGGCCGTCACGAGTACGAGCGTGGCCACGACCACCGTGAGCTTTCCGGCGGCTGCCGCCCGGCACGTGCGCATGCGTTGCAGCGTACGGCCTCTGTCGAGTCCGGGCAGCGGACAGGTTTGCCGCAGGCACGGGCGGTCCCCGGCCGGCCGCGCGGGCCGACCGGGGACCGGGACAGGGGACGGATCAGGCGTTGACCGTCTCCGGCCGCTGGTCCGCGCTGCCCGCGCCCGAGCCGGAGTCGGAGTCCGACATCGCCACACCCTTGCGCTTGCTGAACACCACCGCCGCGACGATGATCAGCGTCGCCACCACGGCGATCCCCACCCGCAGGGCGGTGTTCCGCTCGTCGCCGATGCTCCAGGCCACCACGGCCGGCGCGATCAGCAGCGAGACCAGGTTCATCACCTTGAGCAGCGGGTTGATCGCCGGGCCGGCGGTGTCCTTGAACGGGTCGCCGACGGTGTCGCCGATGACCGTCGCGGCGTGCGACTCGGAGCCCTTGCCGCCGTACGCGCCGTCCTCGACGAGCTTCTTGGCGTTGTCCCAGGCGCCGCCGGAGTTGGACAGGAAGACCGCCATCAGCGTGCCGGCACCGATCGCGCCGGCCAGGTACGCCGCCAGCGCGCCCGGCCCGAGGCCGAAGCCCACCGCGATCGGCGCGAGGATGGCGAGCAGGCCGGGGGTGATCAGCTCGCGCTGCGCGTCCCGGGTGCAGATGTCGACGACCTTGCCGTACTCGGGGCGCTGGGTGCCGTCCATGATGCCGGGCAGCTCGCGGAACTGCCGGCGTACCTCCATCACGACCGCGCCCGCCGAGCGGGAGACCGCGTTGATGGCCAGGCCGGAGAAGAGGAACACCACCGCGGCGCCGATGATCAGGCCGACCAGGTTGCGCGGGTTCGCCACGTTCAGCGAGTTGAGGATCTCGGCACCGACGTCACCCACCCCGGCGTCGGCGTACGCGCTGCGCAGCGTGTCGGTGTACGAGCCGAACAGCGCCGTCGCGGCGAGCACCGCCGTGGCGATCGCGATGCCCTTGGTGATCGCCTTGGTGGTGTTGCCGACCGCGTCCAGCTCGGTCAGCGTCTGGGCGCCGTGCTCGTCGATGTCGCCGGACATCTCCGCCACACCCTGGGCGTTGTCGGAGATCGGGCCGAAGGTGTCCATCGCGACGATGACGCCGACCGTGGTGAGCAGGCCGGTGCCGGCCAGCGCCACTGCGAACAGCGAGAGCGTGATGGAGCTGCCGCCGAGCAGGAACGCGCCGAACACGCCGGCGCCGATCAGCAGCGCCGAGTAGACCGCCGACTCCAGCCCGACGCTGATGCCGGCGAGGATGACGGTGGCGGCGCCGGTCTGCGAGCTCTTGCCGATGTCCTGCACCGGGCGCCGGTTGGTCTCGGTGAAGTAGCCGGTCAGCGCCTGGATCGCCGCGGCCAGCACGATGCCGATGACGACCGCGCCGATGGCGACGGTCCGCGGGTTCTCGCTGACGTCGGTCAGCCCACCCTCCAGCTCGGCGAAGGTGGCCGGCAGGTACGCGTACGTGGCGATCGCCACCAGCACCGCGGAGAGCACCGCCGAGATGTAGAAGGCCCGGTTGATCGCGGTCAGGGCGTTGCGGTCGGAGGCGCGCAGCCGGGTGATGAAGACGCCGACGATCGCGATCAGCACGCCGATGGTGGAGACGATCAGCGGGAAGACCAGGCCCTGCTCGCCGAAGGCGGCGCGGCCGAGGATCAGCGCGGCGACCAGCGTGACCGCGTACGACTCGAAGAGGTCGGCGGCCATGCCGGCGCAGTCGCCAACGTTGTCGCCCACGTTGTCGGCGATGGTGGCGGCGTTGCGCGGGTCGTCCTCGGGGATGCCCTGCTCGACCTTGCCGACCAGGTCGGCGCCGACGTCGGCGGCCTTGGTGAAGATGCCGCCGCCGACCCGCATGAACATGGCGAGCAGCGCGGCGCCGAAGCCGAAGCCCTCCAGCACGGTCGGCGCGTCGCTGCGGTAGAAGAGCACGACCAGCGCGGCGCCGAAGAGGCCGAGGCCGACGGTGAGGAAGCCGACCACGCCACCCGTGCGGAAGGCGATCTTCATGGCGGCTTCCCGGCCGCCCTCGCGTTCCCGGGCGGCGGCGGCGACCCGCAGGTTGGCCCTGGTGGCCAGCCACATGCCGGCGCCGCCGATGAACGCACTGAACAGCGCGCCCACGACGAAGAAGACCGACCGGCCGATCTTCACCGCCGTCTCGCTGCCGTCGGTGTCGTGCACCGGCAGCAGGAACAGCAGCACCACGGCGACGACCACGAAGATCGCCAGGGTCCGGAACTGTCGCAGCAGGTAGGCCGAGGCGCCCTCCTGGACCGCGCCGGAGATCTCCTGCATTTTGTTGGTGCCCTTGCCGGCGGCCAGCACGGCCTTCGTCAGCGCGCCGGCGAAGGCGAGCGCCACCAACGCGATGACCGCGGCGATGACGACGTACGTGACGTTGTTCCCGGTGAGGGAGATCCCGCCGCCCTCGGCGGCCAAGGTGTCGGACATCTGTGTCCTCCTGTACCGAACGCTCGCGCCGGCCGGTGGCAGCGCACCGCCCGGCGCCTGGATGCGGAGTCGCAAGCGCGCGCCACCCCACCCCGGGCGGACCAGCGTTGAGTTCCCGCTGGCTGCGGGATGGATCACTTGCTGACAACTCGCGTACTGTAGCCCTCCACAGTGTTGGAGGTCACACCGAGGGGGCACCGCGCCCCGATGATCTCCGTCGCTGTGTTATGAGGAAAAATCTGATATAGGAGCCCATCCATGGCACAGAGGCCGCGCCCCGGCGGGGCACGGCCTCTGGCGACGTACGACGCCCTCGGCGAGGGCGGGAGGATCAGCTCAGCGGCCCACGGGCCAGACCATCCGCACCTCGGTGCCGATGCCGTCCTCGACGGGGCGGACCTGGAGGTCCTCGACGAAACCGGCCAGCAGCGCGAAGCCGACGCCGGTGGTGAGGTCGTCCTCGTCGAGCGACTCGTTGGCGAGCTGGTCGGCGTTCAGCGCGGCCAGCCCGAGGCCGGCCTCGATGGGCGCACGGTCGACGACACGCACCGCGTACGCCCCCGTGTCGGACATCTCCACGAGCACGGGCTCGGGCACGCCGTACTGGCGGTGCAGGGCGACCGCGCGGGTGCACGCCTCGCCGATGGCCAGCCGCACCTCGTCGAGCAACTCCTCGCGGACCCCGGCCCGCCGGGCGACCGCCACCCCGACCAGGCGCGCGGTGCGCACGTGCACCGGGGCCGGCGAGAAGGAGAGCTTGACCGTGGCCATCAGACGCCGGTGCCGGCCGGGTCGGCGCCGATCGCCGCATCGACCGTGGGATGCAGCGGGAAGACCTGGTCGAGTGCGGTGATCCGGAAGATCTTGAGCAGCGGCTCCTTGTCGCAGACCAGCGCGAACGAGCCGCCGGCCGCGCGCAGCCGCTTGAGCGCGCCGACCAGCACGCCCAACCCGGTGGAGTCGAGGAAGTCCACGCGCCCCAGGTCGACCACGACGTGGCGGGCCCCGCCGTCGATCAGCTCGAGGAGCCGTTCCCGCAGCCGCGGCGCGGTGTAGACGTCCACCTCACCGCCGACTTCGAGCACCGTGTGCTCGGCCACGGTGCGGGTCGCCAGCGACAGCTCCATCGGTCCTCCCTCGCAAGAGCCGTAAACTCTCCTGGGCATCTAACCATCCCCGCCGGAAGCCGGCTCTGCTCACCGGCGGAGGCTTCCCCTTACCCCGGCCCCCCGTTTTCCATCTCCGAACACCAGTGCGAGAGTGCAGGACGTGACCACCGACGGCTCCAGCTCGGCGCGGCCGTCACCGCGCCGCGACCCGGAGTCGTCGCCGGCGGCCACCATCCTCGCGGGCGGCGGCCCCGGGCGTACGCCGGCCGACCTGCTGGGCCGGTTGCGCGCCCGTACCGGCGCCGACCCGGTCACCCACGTGCAGCGGGTGCCGGCGCGGGCCGGCGAGCCCGCCCCGTGGCCGGACTGGGCACCGCAGGAGCTGCGCGCGGCGTTCGCCCGGCGCGGCGTGGTCGCGCCCTGGCGGCACCAGGCGCAGGCGGCCACCCTGGCCCACGACGGCCGGCACGTGGTGGTGGCCACCGGCACCGCGTCCGGCAAGTCCCTGGCCTACCAGCTTCCCGCCCTGGCCACCCTGCTCGCCGACCCCCGGGCCACCGTGCTCTACCTGGCGCCGACGAAGGCGCTGGCCGCCGACCAGTTGCGCGCCGTCGCCGCGCTGGAGCTGGAGGGCGTACGCCCCGCCTGCTACGACGGCGACACCCCGCGCGCCGAGCGGGAGTGGATCCGCAAGCACTCCCGGTTCGTGCTGACCAACCCGGACATGCTGCACCACGGCATCCTGCCCGGGCACGCCCAGTGGTCCGGTTTCCTGCGCCGGCTCACGTACGTGGTGATCGACGAGTGCCACACCTACCGGGGCGTCTTCGGCTCGCACGTCGCGCACGTGCTGCGCCGGCTGCGGCGGCAGTGCGCCCGGTTCCGCAGCACGCCCGTCTTCGTGCTGGCCTCGGCCACCTCCGGCGACCCGGCGACGGCGGCCGGGCGGCTCACCGGGCTGCCCGTCACCGCCGTCACCGAGGACACCTCGCCGCGCGGCGGGGTGACGTTCGCGCTCTGGGAGCCGCCGCTGCTGCCGCCGGATGCCGCCGCCGACCCGCAGGCGGACCTCACCCAGGTCCGCCGCTCGGCGCTGCGGGAGACGGCCGACCTGCTCGCCGACACGGTCGCCGAGGGGGTACGCACGCTGGCCTTCGTACGCTCCCGGCGCGGCGCCGAGGTGGTCGCCGCGAACGCCCGCCGGTCCCTCGACGAGGCGGTGCCCGGGCTCGGCGACCGGGTGGCCGCCTACCGGGCCGGCTACCTGCGCGAGGAACGACGCGAACTGGAACGGGCGCTGCTGCACGGCGACCTGCTCGGGCTGGCCTCGACCAACGCGCTGGAGCTGGGCGTCGACCTGGTCGGCCTCGACGCGGTGCTGATCTGCGGCTACCCGGGCACCCGCGCCTCCCTGTGGCAGCAGGCCGGCCGGGCGGGGCGCTCCGGGCAGGAGGCGCTCGCCGTGCTGGTCGCCCGGGACGACCCGCTCGACACCTATCTCGTGCACCATCCCGAGGCGGTCTTCGGGCGACCGGTGGAGGCCACCGTGCTCGACCCGGCCAACCCGTACGTGCTGGCCCCCCAGCTCGCCTGCGCGGCGGCCGAGGCGCCGCTTACCCCCGACGACCTGGCACTCTTCGGCGACGGGGCGAAGGAGGCGGTGGACCAGCTGGTGGCGGCCGGGGCGCTGCGGCAGCGGCCGACCGGCTGGTACTGGCGGCACCGGGAACGGCCGGAGGTGGACCTGCGCGGCGAGGGCGGCGCGCCGGTCTGCGTGGTGGAGGCGGCGACCGGGCGGCTGCTCGGCACCGTCGACGGCGGCTCGTCACACTTCCTGCTGCACCCCGGCGCGGTCTACCTGCACCAGGGCGTCTCGTACGTGGTCGACTCGCTCGACCTGGCCGACGGGTGCGCGCTGGTGCACCCCGAGGAGCCGGACTGGTCCACCCACGCCCGCGACGTCACCTCGCTGTCGGTGGTGTCGGTCCGCTCGTACGTGGACGCCGGCCCCGTCGGGCTCTTCCTCGGCGAGGTCGACGTGACCAGCCAGGTGGTGTCGTACCAGCGGCGGCGCATCGCCACCGGCGAGGTCATCGACACCCGCCCGCTGGACCTGCCGGCCCGGGAACTGCGCACGGTCGCGGTCTGGTTCACCCTGTCGCCGCAGTCGCTGACGGCCGCCGGGGTGGAGCCCACCGACGTACCGGGCGCGCTGCACGCCGCCGAGCACGCCGCGATCGGCCTGCTGCCGCTGACGGCGACCTGCGACCGCTGGGACATCGGTGGGCTCTCCACGGCGGTGCACCCGGACACCGAGGCCCCGACCGTCTTCGTCTACGACGGGCACCCGGGTGGGGCGGGCTTCGCCGAGCGCGCGTACGGGACGGCGTCGGCGTGGCTGCGGGCCACCCGGGACGCGATCGCGGAGTGCGGCTGCGAGACGGGCTGCCCGTCCTGCGTGCAGTCCCCGAAGTGTGGCAACGGCAACAACCCGCTCTCCAAGCCGGACGCGGTCAAGGTGCTGGACGTGGTGCTCGCCAACCTGCCCGACGGCGTCCCGGCCCCCCGCACGTCCGGCGATCCGTCCGGCGACTCCGGCGTCCCGTCCGGCGGCTCGGCCGACGATCCGTCCGGCGGCGCGTCAGTTGTTCCGTCCGGTGGCGGCGTCGCGGTCCCGGGCCGCCGCGCGGTTCGGGGTGCCGCCGTTGCGGGCGATCCCCCGGTTCCGGGGGAACGCCTCGCTCCGGACGACGTCGCCCCGGGCCCCGGGGGTCCGGAGGGCTCCCCGTCCCGGGTGGTGGAGACCGGTTCGGGGGACGCCCCCGTCCCGGGTGGTGGAAAGCAGGCATAGAACCCCTTCTCTCGGGGCAACGAGGACGTGGGAGCGCTTCCATCGCTGCTCGCGGATCCTTGCCGTGTTTCCCGTCGAAGGAGGAGTCGTGGCCGACACCATCGCCGAGACCGTCGACCTGCTCTACACGATCGACCAGGAGAAACTCACTCCCGACCAGCAGATCGCCCTGGGCACCGCACTCGCGAGCCTGGCGCAGGCCGAGCGCCTGGAACAGATCAACGAGCGGCTGCGCAGCATCCACCAGGTCCTCAACGCGTGGGCGCTCAAGGCCACCGTCGACGGAGGCCGGTGACCCCGCTCCGCGCGGCACAGCACGGCCACGGCGGGGTCGCGGGGCGCGGCGGGGTTGCCGGTCGGACGGCGCCGCCGGGCCGGCACGGTAGCGGGTCGGGCAGCGCGGCAGGGTCCGGACGGCGTGGCGGGGTCGGCCGGAACCGCCGTGTTCTGGCAGGTCGGGCCGCGTAGCCTGCGAGGAGGGACGCGCGACCTGTCGACGGCGGCACGGGTGAAGCTGTGCGACACTCCGGCGACCCCTCGAAGGAGAATCATGCAACTCGACAACTTGCAGGCTCAGCAGCAGTTCCACATCCGGCAGCGGCTCCGGATGATGGTCAACCAGTACGAGGTCCACGCCGTGGCACCGGACGGCTCCGAAGGTGGCCTGCTGGCGTTCGCCCAGCAGAAGCGGCTCGCCTTCAAGGAGCAGGTGACGATCTACACCGACGACTCGAAGCAGCAGCCCCTGCTCGGGTTCAAGGCCCGCCAGCGCCTCGACATCGGCGCCACGTACGACGTGACCGACCACGCCGGCAACCCGATCGGCCTGTTCCGCAAGGACTTCGCCCAGTCCCTGCTGCGGTCCACGTGGCACGTCGAGCAGGCCGGCCTGCCGCAGGTCACCGGCCAGGAGCGGAGCATGCCGGTGGCGCTGCTGCGCCGGTTCGTCGACTCGCTGTCCTGGCTGCCCTACCACTTCGACTTCGTCGCCAACGGCCAGCCGGTCTTCTCGGTGATCAAGCAGTGGGGCCTGCGCGACCGGTACGTCGTCCAGATCCACAACCCGCAGGTCGACCGCCGCCTCGTGATCGCGATGGCCGTCGCCCTCGACGCCCTCCAGGGACGCTGATCCGTCCGGGCCGGGGTATCGACTCCCGGCACCCCGGCCCGGGCACGGCCCGAGCCCGGCATGGCGAGGGGTCATTAGGCTCGCCCGCATGTCAGATCCGGTGCCCGACACTCGTTCGGCTCGTCAGTTGGTGCGGGCCTCCGACGACGTGATCGGCGGCATCGCGCAACAGGTGCAGCCGCCGCCAAGCCTGCCGAACCCGGACCGGAACCCGATCACGACAGCAGCATGGGCCTTTCTCTTCACCTGGCCGCCGACCCTCGTCGTGCTTGTGGCCGCGACAGTCGCCGTGCCTTCGGAGACCAACGACGCTGGCGTTGGTACGGCAGCGATCTGGGCGCTGGATATCGCCCTGCTGATCGCGATCGCGGCGTCGATCAGCACGATCTGGCAGCACGACCCCAAGCCCGGCCCGGACGGCACGCCACAGCCAATTCAGCGGGTTCTGCTACGCGTGGCGGCCCAGGCGCTGCTCACCGGTGCCTGCGCCTGGCTCGTGCTGGCGCTGCACGGGCTCACCACCGGCCAGATCGCCTTGCTGGTCGTCGCGCTCATTGTCGTGCTGAACCTCCTGCCCGTGATCGCCGCCCGGCTGCTGCACTGGGGTCGCGGGCGCAGCGGGACGCCGCCCACCAGGGCCTGAACCACTCGCCGCCGCGCTACCCGCCCTGGGCGCCAGCGATCCGGGCCGCCTCCTCGCGCGCCCGGTTCACGATCGTCTCCGCCTCCCGCCGCGCGGTGTTGACGAGTTCCTCGGATTCGCGTCGTGCCGCGTTGCGGTGGTCTTCCGCCTGTTTCTCTGCGAGCCTGAGGATCTGTTCCACCCGGGTGCCGAGACCGCTGAGCGTCGGCCGCGTCTGATCCTGCCACCGTTGCTCTTTGGCAGCCGTTCTCTCCGCAGCCGGCATGGAAGTGATCAACCAGGCGTTTCCGTCAGGGTCGACCGTGTTGTCCCGCACTGGCTCAGATCTCGAGGTGCCGGCCAGGGAGAGGCCGACACCGAGCACGGCGACCGCGACACCGGGCCAGCCAGCGTCCGCGCCGAGGGACGAGCCGACGGCGACTCCGATACCCAGCCCGATAAGGATCGCAGCGGTCCTGACCGGCTTTCTCATGGTCCTCCTCCAGCGGTGCGTTCGGAGCTGAGCTTCCTGCCCCAGCGTGGCGAGCGACGTCCACCCCGAACGACACCTCTCCGCACGAGCCAGCGAGTGAGACATGGGCCACCGTGCGGCGGATGGAAGCCCATTTTCCGTGCCGTTTGCGCGACCACCCCGCCGATTGGCGGGTTGATCACCAACCTCGCTGGTCGTATGAAGATCGCCGTCGTGCCATTGCTGCCCCCTTGGCAGCCACGATCGACGAAGCTCGCCTGCCGGGACGGCATGCCTCCGCTCTGCCCAGCCCGGCGGCTTGGTGCGCAGCAGGGGTTCAGCCGCGCACCGGGCCGGCACGGGCACTGGCCGTCGCCACCCGCGCCACCCTCGGCAGCGGGTTGACGGCAACCTCCACGGTCACCAGGACATCGAGACCGTCGAGCCGACAGGCGAGCAGCCGGCCACCGTTGGCGGCGGCGATGTCGGCCGCCCGCCCGCAAGCGGCCGCCTCGCCCCACAGCCCGCGGCCGGCACCGGCCAGCGCGCCGAGATCCGCCGCCACCCGGGCCTGTTGCCGGGCGACTCGGGCCGCGCCGACGGCGGCACCGAACGACCCGACCAGGACGAACACCAGCCCCACCGCGAGCAGACACACGGTCGCCCCACCACGCTCCCCCGCGCTACCGCCTGAGCCTCGAGCCGACCGGTCACCGAAGCACCGGTGCCCGCTCACCGTCCACCCGCTGGAGCACCCGGGACCGGTGTGGCAACTCCCGCGACCCCGGGTTCCACCGCGGCGACCGCCGTCGCGGTCACGGAGATCCGGGGTAGCCGGGAGCCGAGTGCGCGTACGGGTGCCCGGACGGTGGCGACGACCCGCTGGCCGTCGACGGTGACGGTCACCTCCGCTCCCGGCGGGGCCGCACCGCTGGCTGCGGCGTCCCCGTCGGCGCCCCGGGAGGCGGCCAGCGCCGCCTCCCGGGCCGCGTGCAGGCAACCCGCCCTCGTGCCGACGGCGTTGACCGTCGACAGTCCGGCGAGCAGGAGCAGCAGGAGCGCCGGCAGGCCGGCCGCCAGTTCGGCGGTGAAGGAACCCCGGTCACGGCTGACCGACCGGCGCTCGGTCACTTGAGCGCCCGGTCGATGACGGCGGTCAACGCGGACTGCACGTTTCCCGAGGTCAGCACCTTCAGCAGGATCCCGGCGAAGGCGACCGCGGCCAGGGTGCCGACGGCGTACTCGGCGGTGTTCATTCCGGCGTCCCCGCGTAGGCGGGCGAGCAGTTTGCGCACGTTCTTGTCCTTTCTCGACGATGGTCAGAGCACGTCGCCGAGGACGGCGACGATCACCGGCACCAGGCCGGCGAGAATGAAGGCCGGCAGGAAGCAGAGCCCCAACGGCAGGACGATGAGCACGCTGGCGCGGCGGGCGGCCGCCTCCGCGGCCGTGGACCGGTCGGCGCGGAGGTCGTCGGCGAGCCGGGTCAGCGCACCGGCCAGCGCGGCTCCGCTGTTGGCGCTGCGAAGCACGGCGGCCGTGAGCCGCTCGGCCCCCGGCACCGCCGCGAGCGGAGCCCACGCCTCCTCGGGGCCCCCGCCGAGCCGCAACAGCCGGCCGACCCGGGCGAGCCGGTCGGCGAGCGGCCCGTCGAGCGCCCCGGCCACGGCCAGGATCGACCTGTCCACGGGCGCTCCCGCCCGCATCGCCGCCGCCAGCAGGTCGGCGGCGAGCGGAAGATCGGCCGCCTCGCGCAACCGCCGGTTCCGCACGTCCGGCGGCTCGATGCGACGAAGCAGCCGGTCGAGCAGCAGCGTCGTCGGCACGGCCGCCACCATCCCGGCCCAGCCGCCGACGGTGATCACCACCGCGACCCCGCCCAGACCGGCGGCGACGCGGATGGCGTCCGGCCGTCGTCGCCGGGGAGGCGGTCCCCCGGCCTGGTCGTCGCCGGTCGTGGCGTCACCGGAAGCGGCCGATCGGCGGGCCGGGGCGGCCGGACGCACGCCGACGGGTGCCCGGTGGAGCGCGCGCAGCCGGCGCAGGGGCCGCCGTCCCGCCACGAGCATCACGACGGCCAGGGCCGCCACCACGAAGCCCACCGCCAGCGCCACCCGGGGCATCAGCTCGCCCGTCCCGGCGTCGCGCCGAGCCGCTCGGCCCAGAACAGTCCCGCGACCTGGAGCGCGATGGCGACGACCGCGCACGCACCACCGACGGGGGTGTGCAGCAGCACCGCCACCGGATCGACGCCGATGCCGTAGCCGAGCCCGATACCGCCGAGCGGCAGGGCGGCGAGCAGCAGAGCGGTGGCCCGGGCCCCGGCCGCCTGGGCCTCCGCCGCGGCCAGTCCACGGTCGGTCGAGCGGGCGTCCGCCTCGATCCGCTCCAGCAGCTCCGCCAGCGGCGCGCCCGTCTGGTCGGCGAGGCGTACGGCCGCGCGGGCCAGCCGGTCGAGGCGTCGTGCTCCGCCCCGCTCGGCGCGCGCCGCCGCGATGCCGCCCGGAAATCCACCGTCGGTCGTCGGGCCGGGGGTGAGCTGCTCGGTGGCGACCGGTACCGGCAGGCCGGCCCGGAGGTCCGCGGCGAGCCCGCAGAGCTGGTCCAGCCGGCGTCGACGGGCCCGCTCGGCGTACTGGCCGGCCTGCCGTCGCAGCAGCGCGCGGGCGGCCAGCGTGCCGTAGGCACCGACGGCCACCGCCGCGACCGGGCCCGCCAACAGCAGGCCGGCTCCGGCGCCGGTCGACGCGGCGAGCAGCAGGACGCGCCTCGGCGACTCCGTCAGCACGTCCGACCGGAGCCACCCCGGTCGCCGGCCGTCGGGCGGATCGGTCCGCGCACCGGGCCGGTGGGACGGTACCGCCGCCGGGGCGGGCGTCCCACCGGGCCGTCGGGCGTCCCGCCGCGCAGGTGGCCGTAGCCGACCGGGATCTGCGCCGCCCGGTCCGCCCTGCCCCGCCGGTCGTGTCGCGCCATGCTCGGCACCGGCGGGCCAGGGCCAGGGTGCCCGGTCGGCGGCGTCCCGCGACGCCCACCCGGCCCCGCGTCCCGGCTCGTGTGCCCCTCGCAGGGCGCCGCTGGGCGGGACGTCCGGGCCTGTCGGCGGCTGCCGCTCACGGAGGCGGGGTTCGTCGTGCCGGCCGGCGACCTGCGGCGGGGCGAGGCCTCCGCCGGCGCGTGCCGGTGTGGTTTCCGCATCGCGATCGGTCGTCCGGCGCAGCTCGGCGATCCAGTCGACGAGCGGGTCATCCGCGGAGGTGCGCACGCCTCCGCCGATGCCGGCGACCAGCGTGCCCCGCCGGTGCCGAGCACGCAGCATCCCGGCCACCAGCACCGCGAGGGTCGGCAGCAGCGCCACCAGCGCGTACGGGGCGGTCACTTCGGGCCCGCCGATCCGGGCCACGGCTCGGTCAGGACCGGCGGAACCGGCACGGCCCGCTCCCTCAGCAGTGCGGCGAGCGCCGGGGCGGCCCGGTCCGGCCCTCGCCCGCGTACCCAGGCGGGAACTGCCGTGACCAGTCGGTCCGGGCCCTCCGGCAGGAGCAGGCAGACCGATTCCAGCACCCGCCCCTCGGTGCCGCGGCGCACCTGGAGCAGCACCTGCAGTGCGGCGGCCACCTGGGCGTGCAGCGCGGGGCGGGGCAGCCCGCCGAGCATTCCGAGCGCCTCCAGCCGCGCCGGCACGTCCGACGGGGCGTTGGCGTGCAGGGTGCCTGCGCCTCCGTCGTGGCCCGTGTTCAGGGCCGCGAGCAGATCGACGACCTCCCCGCCCCGGCACTCACCGACCACCAGCCGGTCGGGCCGCATCCGCAGGGCCTGCCGCACCAGGTCGGTCAGCCCGACCGCGCCGGAGCCCTCCACGTTCGCCGTCCTGGCCTGCAAGCCGACGACGTGCGGGTGTCGGGGGTGCAGCTCGGACGCGTCCTCCACCAGCACGATCCGCTCGGTGCCCGGGACCAGTCCGAGCAACGTGTTCAGCAGCGTCGTCTTGCCCGAGCCCGTGCCGCCGGTCACCAGGTATGCCAGCCGGGCCGCCACCACGGCGGAGAGCACGGGCGCCACCGGGCGGGGAACCGTTCCCTGGCTCACCAGCTCGTCCAGGGTGAAGGGCCGCTGCCGGAAGGTCCGCAGGGAAAGGTAGGGCCCGTCGGTCGCCACCGGAGGCAGCACGGCGTGCAACCGGGTGCCGTCGGGCAGCCGTGCGTCCGCGTACGGGGAGCCGTCGTCGAGTCGCCGGCCGGCGCTGGCGGTGAGCCGCTGGGCGAGCCGGCGTACGTCGTCCACGGTGCCGAGCGGCACCGCGACCTGGTGCAGGCCCTGTCCCCGGTCCACCCAGACCCGCACGCCGTTGACCAGCACGTCGGTGACCTCCGGGTCGGCCAGCAGCGGGGCGAGCGGACCGGCTCCCACCAGGTCGTCGTGCACCTGGTCGGCCATCCGCAACAGGGCGGTGTCGCCGAGGACGGCGGCGGCGGGCTCGGCCCGTACGGCGGACACGATCGCGGCGGGGGTGACCGGCGCCGACGCGGCCGCGATGCGCTGGCGCACCCGGGCGGCGAGGCTCTCACCCTCCGACGGCCCGCTCATGCCGCGTCCGCCGGCGCGCCGGTCAGCTCGGCGACGATCCGCTGGCAGAGCGCCGCCAGCGGGCCACGGCCGTGCGCGGCCGGCGCCTCGCCCCGCTCCAGCCCACGGGCCAGCGCCGGCTCCGGGCGCAGCGTGCCGGCCAGCGGTAGCCCGAGCGCCCGGGCCACCTCCGCCGCCGCGAGCCGGCCCGGCGCCGGACCGCGCACGATCACCGACATCGCGGCGCAGTGCGGGGCCGCGGCCGCCACCACGCGGGCCGCCGCCGCGGTGGCCCGCAGTTCGGCCGGGACCACCACGTAGACCTGGTCCGCCGCCTGCAGGGCGGTCACGGCGGCGTCGTCCAACTGCCGGGGCAGATCCACCACGACGAAGTCCCGGCCCCGCCGGGCGGCGTCGACGGTCGCCGCCATCGCCTGGGCGGGAAGCGCGAGCAGGTCGCCCCGGTCCCAGGAGAGCACCACCAGGTCACCCCGGCTCGGCAGGGCCCGCACCAGCGCCGGCGCGTCGACCCGGCCGTCGGCGCCGGTCAGTGCCGGCCAGCGCAGCCCTTCCAGCTGCTCCCAGCCGAGCACCAGGTCGAGCCCACCGCCGAGCGGGTCGGCGTCGACGAGCAGGGTGCGCAGCCGGGCCCGGGCCGCGGTCACGGCGAGCCCGCCCGACAGGATGCTCGCTCCGGCGCCGCCCCGCCCGCCCAGGACGGCGACGATCCGGGCGGCGCCCCGCCCGGCACCCTCCGGCCCGCACTCGGCGAACCGGTCGATCAGCCAGGGCTCGGCGGCCGGCAGGGTCGCCACATGCTCCGCACCGATCAGCTCGGCGACCTGCCAGCCGGGATCGAGTTCCCCGGACCGGCCGACCAGCACCATCCGGGGCCGCTGCGGCAACCGCGCCCGCAGGCAGGGCTGGGCCTGGTCGGCGCCGACCAGCACCAGCGGTGATGGCAGCCAGCGGGTGCGGGCCGCGGCGGGATCGGCGGCGAGCTCCACCTCGATGCCGCCCGCCGCGGCGAGCCGGAGCAGGTCGTCGAGCAGGTCGCCGTCCGAGGTGACGAGCAGCGGCAGAGGCCGGTGCGGCGGGACGGAGGTACGGGGTGCCATCGCGGCCTCCAGCGGTCGGGCTCGGTTGCTGACCGAGACCCTGCTCCGCCGACACCCCCGATCGCCGCCCCGCCCGCACGCCCTGTGGACAACCGCAGCGCCTGTGGACAACGCCCACCGGCCGGGTCGATGTGCTACGGACGCTCCGGGCCGGCGACGGCACCCGCCCCCCGGCGGGCCGTCACCCGTCCGACGCCTGCCCGCGCAGGGCGGGGACGACCTCGGTGGCGAACACCTCCAACGTCTCGACGTCCAGCGGGGGACGCAGGGCGAGGAGGAAGTCGGTGACGCCGAGCTCGGCGTAGCGCCCGAGCGTGTCGAGCAGTTCCTCGGGGGTGTCCGCGTCGAGGTGCTCGTGCAGGTCGGGGTGCTCCGGGCCCAGACCCTCCCGGTACGCCTGCCTGCGCTCCCGGGTGCGCGACGGTGACGACGAGAGCACCGTCCGGAACGTGATCGACCGTCGGATCCGGGTGGGCTCGCGCCCCTCGGCGGAGCACCAGCGTTCGAGCACCTCGGCCTTGCGCGCGTAGACGGGGATCGGGAGCACGATGGTGTTCCAGTTGTCCGCCCACCGGGCCACGACGCGCAGCCCCTTGCGCTCACCCGTGGCGCCGACGGTCAGGGGTACGGGCTGCGCCGGTCGGGGACTGACGTGCGCGTCCCTCAGCTGGTAGTACCGGCCCGAGAAGGAGAAGGAGGGCTGGCGCAGCAGGCCCGTCACCACCGCGCAGTACTCGTCGAGGATCTCGTGACGTTCACCAGCGCCCGGTCGTTCGATGCCGAACTGCTCGTAGCCACGGTCACTGCCGCCGGCGCCCACGCCCAACTCGACGCGTCCGCCCGAGATCAGGTCCACCGTCGCGACGGCGTTGGCCAGCAGCGCGGGGTGCCGCCAGGCCGGCGCGGCCACCATCAGGGCGCAGCGCACGCGGTCGGTGCGGGCGGCGAGCGCCGCCAGACTCGTCAGGCTGTCGAGGCACGGCCCGTCAAGGTCCCCCAGGAGTGGCCGGTAGTGGTCGAAGAGTGACACCCAGTCGAACCCGAGCTCCTCCGCGGTGGTCCACAGCGCATCGAGCTCCCGGAATGAGCCATACTGCTGCCCGGAATGGACGCCCACGCGTACCGGATGGGTGTTCCTGGTCGGGGCCCCCTCGCCTGCTGCCGACGAGGGCCGAGAAGCGGAGGTCGTCGCATTGGTCACCCACGTGTCGCGCATGGTCGGGACCGTACCTGACCAGCTCGAGCGGCCCGGGGGCGAGGTTTTCTCGGTGACCCTGAGCTGTCCGACGCTGGAGGTGGAGGTCTGGTCCCTCGGGGCGACGCTGGTCGGCGTCACCGCGAAGTCGGCCGGTGCCAGCGTTCCTCTCGTCGCCCGCCTGGCCGACCTGGCCGAGTACGACGATCCCGCTCGCAACCACTTCGTCGGGTGCACCATGGGACGCTGGTGCCGGATGATCACCGACGGGCAGTTCGAAATCGACGGCAACCGGTACGACCTGCGGCGGGACCGACGCGGTCGGCACGCGCACGGAGGCCCGGCGGGCTTCCACGCCCAGCGCTGGGACCTGCGTGTCGACGACAGCCGGCCCTCCAGCCGCGCGGCGGTCTTCACCCTCGCGTCTCCGGACGGGCACCAGGGCTATCCCGGCGCCGTCGAGGCCCAGGTCGAGTACCGGCTGTCGGACGACGGTGTGCTGACGGTGGACTACCGCGGGGTGACGTCCGCGCCGACTCTCTTCGGGCTCGCCAACCACGTCTACTGGCGCGTCGACGACGAGCCGATCGACGCGCACGAACTCCTGCTTCCGGCCGGGCGACGGCTCGAGATCGTCGACGACGTACCCTCGCCGGACTCTCCCGTCCCCGTGGCCGGCACGGAATCCGACTTCCGGACCCGCCGCGTGCTCGGCACGCAGGCGGTCGACGCCTACTTCGTCCTGGACGGGCCCAGCCGCGCGTGCGAGCTGGCCGTGCCGCACCGGGGCATCGCCCTCACGCTGAGCACGACGGCCTCCGGGGTCGGCGTCTACACCGGCGACCACGATCCGGTGGCACGCCGCGGCATCTGCCTGGAGTTCGGCGGGTGGCCGGGCGCCGAGCGGCGAGCCGACTTCCCCTCACCGGTGCTGCGCCCCGGCGAGGTCTACGAGGAGGGCTGGGAGCTGCGGGTCACCGGGCGGTGATGCGGTAGCGCGGCCGTCCTGTGCCATGGTCAGCCGGCGACTTCCTGGTCGTCACCGTCGATCACCAGCGCCTGGCCGTCGCGCAGCGCGACGAACGGCATGTGATGATCGACCATGTACTCCAGGCTCTTGTCGATCAGGGCCGACTCCGGGTGGTCCGACCGGTGGTGCGGCAGGATGGAGTACGGCAGCAGGCCCAGGCAGTCCCAGACGATCTCCTCCGGATATCCGGCCGGGACGTCGTGCGGATCGTCGACCAGTTCGAGGCCGTGCAGCGACGGGGTCAGCACACAGATCCCGGCGCTGTAGCCGGCGTAGACGACCCGGTCCTCCGCCAGCAGGTCGCGCAGGATCTCGTCGGCGCCGGTCAGCGTCATGGCGCGCCGCAGGATGAACGGGTTGCCGCCCCGGACCCAGATCAGGTCGACCGAATCGAGCACCGACCGCAGCGCGTCGGGACGGTCGAAGTAGTGACGCAGGTCGACCTCGACGGGCGTGAGGCCCAGCCCACGCAGGTCGTTCATCTCCCGCTCCACCGAGGTGGCGCGAAGGTCCGCGTCCTTGTAGTCGTCGGCGTTGCCGACGACCGCCGCGCGGGTCCCGCCCCGCAGCAGGTCCAGCATCCGCTGCGGCCGGTTCCCCAGCCGGAACGAGGACAGGTACAAACGCATCGTCACTCCTCGTGCGTGTACGGAGGGCACTCCGGTCGCCGGTACGTCGGCTCCGGAGCCGTCTGTCACCCCGCTTGCCCCGGATCACCCCCGCCGGAACATGCCGCGATCGTTGCTGTCACGATCGCCGATGAGGAGGAACACCCCTCGTCGCCGGCGAACCAGCCGTTGCGGGCGAGGTTCCCGCTGCGGCCCGGATCCGAGGTTCACCCCAGCGCGAGCATCGCCGCGGCGACCTCGTCGGCGGCCGCGTCGGGGATCGCGGTCGCGGCGCGTTCGAGCACGAGCAGCCGCGCGCCCGGGATCTCGCGCGCGAGCGCCTCGCCGTTGCCGACCGGGAAGAACGGGTCGCGCCGACCGTGCACCACGAGCGTCGGCACCGCGAGTCCGGACAGGCGCTCGCGCCAGCGTGGCGTGCAGTCGAGCCTGGAGAACACCATGCCCAGCTGGTTGGCCATCTGCACCGCGGGCCGCGTGCCCGGCGTGCGGTCGAAGATGCGCTCGGCGGTCGCGCGCGCCGCGGCGGGGTCGTCGCCGAGGATCTCTGCGCCGGCGGCGGCGAACTCGGCCACGGCAGCCCGGTTCCGCCCGGCGCCCCGCCCGACCGACCTCGGAGAGGTGCCTCTACCAGGTCGGGAGCGCTTCCGGGAAAGGGACGACCCCCGTCGGGGGGAGACGGGGGTCGTCGAAGGTTCGGCTCCGGGGGGGTCGAGCCGAACCCACTCAGCGGTCACGGGGGGTGCAACCGCCGAGGGTCTGCCTGTTGTACGAGATGTGAACACTCGTCACGTCGACAAGTCTGCCTGAGCGGACCTGTATACGTCGAGTGGTGTCGCCTCCACTCACTGCGAAATTATGTTCGCAGAGTGTGACCATCATCACGGTGCGCGAAGGTGGTGGGGGTCTGCCCGCAGCTCCGAGGGGTCGCCGGGCCCCGGGCACCCGCCGACCATAGACCATCCGGCTAGACTTTCGCGCCGTGGGCCGAAGTGCCGCTTTCTTCGATCTGGACAAGACCGTCATCGCCAAGTCGAGCGCCCTGGCGTTCGGTCGGCCGTTCTACCGGGACGGTCTGATCACCCGGCGTGACGTGGTCAAGTCGGCGTACGCACAGCTGATGTTCCGGCTGGGCGGCACCGACGAGCAGACCATGGCCAGGACCAGGGACTACCTCGCCGCGCTCTGCAAGGGCTGGCAGGTGGAGCAGGTCCGCCAGATCGTCGCGGAGACGCTGCACGAGCTCATCAACCCCTACGTGTACGCCGAGGCAGCCGCCCTGATCGAGGAGCACCAGGCAGCCGGCCGCGACGTCGTTCTGGTCTCCGCCTCGGGCGAGGAGATGGTCCGGCCCATCGGCGTGCTGCTCGGGGTCACCGACGTGATCGCCACCCGGATGGGCGTGGTGGACGGTCGCTACAGCGGCGTGGTGGAGTTCTACGCGGCCGGCCCGCGCAAGGTCGACGCGGTCGGCGAGCTGGCCGCCGAGCGCGGCTACGACCTGGCCGACTCGTACGCCTACTCCGACTCGTACAGCGATCGCCCGCTGCTGGAGTGCGTCGGCCACCCGTCGGTGGTCAACCCGGACCGGCAACTGCGCCGGCTCGCGGTCGAGAACTCCTGGCCGGTGCTGGAGTTCCGGCACCCGATCCCCCTGGGACGGCGGCTGCGCGAGCGCCCGGCCGTCCCGGTCGCCGCCGCGGCGCTGGGCGTGGGCGTCGGCGTGGCGATCGGCATCGCCTGGTACGGCCGCCACCGCCGCACCCGCACGGCCCCCGCGCCCGCCTGAGCCCGCCCGCCTGACCCACCGGAGCCCGCCGGCCGCGCCGCGAGGACGGCGCACGCCCGGCTCGACGACCCCGCGCGACGCCGTGAACGGCTCGACGACCTCGCGCGACGCCGTGGACGGGCCGGAGCACGGCCGCCTGGTGGTGACCAGCTCAGGCCGCCGCCAGGACCTCGTCGCCGATGACGGTGAGCTGGTCTGCGCCGACCTCCACCGCCGCCATGTAGTGGCGCAGCCAGGAGCGCAGGCCGTCCGGGGTGCCGGTGGCGAAGGCGCCGGCCGCGCCCACGTACTCGGGCTCGCGCTCGTGGTGGCCGACGTCCACGGCGAGCAGGCCGCGCGGGTCGAGCCCGCTGGACAGCAGCACCAGCCGCGCGGCGCCCCGGGCCACCACCCCGGAGGGCCCGGCGAAGGGGCGCAGGTTCAGCAGTTCGCCGTGCACCACCGCGGCCAGCACCAGGGGCGAGACCTTCGTGCCCCCGGCGACGAGGCCGGCCAGCCCGTCCAGGCGGGCCGCGACGACCGGGTCGGCCACCGGCCGGCCCAGCTCGGCCTCGCCGACGACGTCGCGGGCGGCGAGCACGTGCAGCCTGGCCAGCGCCTGCCGGGGCGCCTTCGGCCAGAGCTCGGAGAGCCCGGGCAGCGCCCCGGCGACCCGCAGCGCGCCCTGCACGACCGGCTCGGTCACGGTTCCGGCGCGTACCGCCTCCCGCTCGCGGGCGTACCCCTCCAGGGCGGCGCTGGCGACCGCGGACCGGAGGCTGACCTCGGCCGCGACCTGGCCGCCGTGGCGGCGCAGCGCGCGGTGCCCCAGGGCCTGGTCGAACCGCTCGCGGGCCCGCTCGACGGCGGGGGCGATGTCGGCGAGCGCGAGCAGTGGGGCGAGCGGGTCGGCGGTCACCCCGTCACGCTATCGACTGCCCGGCGCGACCCGCCGCCGAGCCGCCCGGAAGCGACCGTCGCCACCCGCGCCCCGCGGCGGTGGAACGTCCCCTGGACGAACGCGTCGACGCGGCGGCCCGGCGTCGCCGCCCGGCGCGCGGTGGGGGCCACTCGGCGCGCGTGGGCCGGACCGGCGGTCGCCGGTGCCGGCCGCCACGGCTAACCTCGTGCCCTAGAGAGACGCAGGTCACCCGAGCGACGAGGGAGCACGGCATGAGCGAGGCATTGGCCAATCTGCTGAACGAGACACGCCAGTTCCCGCCGCCGGCCGAACTCGCCGCGGACGCCAACGTCACCGCGGACGCGTACGCGGAGGCCGACGCGGACCGGCTGGCGTTCTGGGAGCGGCAGGCCGGGCGCCTGACCTGGGCACGGCAGTGGGACCAGGTGCTCGACTGGTCGAGGCCGCCGTTCGCGAAGTGGTTCGTCGGCGGGCAGCTCAACGTGGCCTACAACTGCCTGGACCGGCACGTCGAGGCCGGCCTGGGCGACAAGGTCGCCATCCACTGGGAGGGCGAGCCGGGCGACACCCGGACCATCACGTACGCCGACCTGCACCGGCTGACCTGCCAGGCGGCGAACGCGCTGACCGACCTGGGCGTCACCGCCGGCGACCGGGTGGCGATCTACCTGCCGATGGTCCCGGAGGCGGCGGTCGCGATGCTCGCCTGCGCCCGGATCGGCGCCACGCACAGCGTGGTCTTCGGCGGCTTCTCCGCCGACGCGTTGACCAACCGGATCCAGGACGCCAGCGCCAAGGTCGTGATCACTGCCGACGGCGGCTACCGCCGGGGCAAGCCGTCGGCGCTGAAGCCGACCGTGGACGAGGCGGTGGCGAACTGCCCGTCGATCGAGCACGTGCTGGTGGTGCGCCGCACCGGCGAGGAGGTCGCCTGGTCGGCGAAGGACCGCTGGTGGCACGAGACGGTCGAGACGGCCCCGGTCGAGCACGCCGCGCAGCCGTTCGACGCCGAGCACCCGCTGTTCATCCTCTACACCAGCGGCACCACGGCCCGCCCGAAGGGCATCCTGCACACCACCGGCGGCTACCTGACCCAGACGTCGTACACGACGCACGCGGTCTTCGACCTGAAGCCGGAGACGGACGTCTACTGGTGCACGGCCGACATCGGCTGGGTGACCGGGCACTCCTACATCGTCTACGGGCCGCTCTCCAACGGCGCCACGCAGGTCATGTACGAGGGCACCCCGGACACCCCGCACAAGGGCCGGTTCTGGGAGATCGTCGACAAGTACGGGGTCAGCATCCTCTACACCGCCCCGACGCTCATCCGCACGATGATGAAGTGGGGCGACGACATCCCCGCCGGCTACGACCTGTCCTCGCTGCGGCTGCTGGGCAGCGTGGGTGAGCCGATCAACCCCGAGGCGTGGATGTGGTACCGGCAGCACGTCGGCAGGGGTGAGCTGCCCGTCGTGGACACCTGGTGGCAGACCGAGACCGGGGCGATCATGATCTCGCCGCTGCCGGGCGTCACGGCGGCCAAGCCCGGCTCCGCGATGACGCCGCTGCCCGGGATCGTCGCCGACGTGGTCGACGACCAGGGCCAGTCGGTGCCGAACGGCGGCGGTGGCTACCTCGTGCTGCGCGAGCCGTGGCCGTCGATGCTGCGCACCATCTGGGGCGACGACGACCGGTTCATCGAGACGTACTGGTCGCGCTTCGAGGGCATGTACTTCGCCGGGGACGGGGCCAAGAAGGACGACGACGGGCACGTCTGGCTGCTCGGCCGCGTCGACGACGTGATGCTGGTGTCCGGGCACAACATCTCCACCACCGAGGTGGAGTCCGCGCTGGTCTCCCATCCGTCGGTGGCCGAGGCGGCGGTGGTCGGCGCGACCGACCCGACCACGGGGCAGGCCATCGTCGCGTTCGCCATCCCGCGCGGCACCACGGACATCGCCGGCGACGCTGGCGAGAAGCTCATCGCCGAGCTGCGCAACCACGTGGCGAAGACCCTCGGCCCGATCGCCAAGCCCCGGCAGATCCTGCTGGTGCCGGAGCTGCCGAAGACCCGCTCGGGCAAGATCATGCGCCGGCTGCTGCGTGACGTGGCGGAGAAGCGCTCGCTCGGCGACGTCACCACCCTCCAGGACTCGTCCGTGATGGACCTGATCTCCTCCGGCATGGGGGGCGGCAAGTCCGACGAGGACTGACCCGCGTACGCCCCGACGGGTGACGGTCCCACGCGGACCGTCACCCGTCGTCATTTTCTTACGGGTGTGCGACCGTCCGGATGCGGGCTGTCACATCGGTCGGTCGGGTGAGCCGAGAGAAGCTGAACGGTCACAGGCAGACGTCGACCCCTGTCGTTCCCCCGTTTTCTGTTCTAGGTTCACGCACGTCGGTTCGGTTCGATGGACGTCACATCGATGGAGGCCGACCGACTTCCTCCTCCCCCATGCCCGAGAAACGGAGCGGCATGAACAAAAACCCGCACTCCGGGTCGCGTCGACGCCTGCTCGTCGCGCTGCCCGCCATCGCCCTCGCCGCCTCGTCACTGACCGTGACGGGTGGCGCGGCGGCGGCGGAGCCCGGCCCCGCCCGAGCCACGATCGGGGCGGCCGAGCACTACATCAACTACGCCGAGCCCGCCGTCCAGCCGGACAGCAGCGGCCGCGAGGTCAAGGGCAAGGGCGGCGTCTACGCCCCGGCGGTCGAAGAGGCGCGTGCCTTCGACCGCAAGTACGCCCGCGGCAACCCGGTCGCCGCCGAGCAGCTCGCGAAGCACGAGGCCAAGTCGATCGTGACGGGCAAGAGCCCGCGTCAGATCAAGAAGGCCCCGACCACCCAGACCGCCAAGCTGCTCACCCTGCTGGTGGAGTTCAACGACCAGGCCAACGACGACTTCACCGGCGTCATGGTGCCCCGCACGGTCTTCGAGGACCGGACCTGCGTCCCCGGCACGGTGCAGAACGGGCCGAAGCACAACCGGATCCCGAACCCGGCGAACCTGCCGCACGAGGACAACAACTCGATGTGGGTGCCGGACTTCTCGCCCACCCACTACGACAAGATGCTCTACAGCAAGAAGGGCATCACCGAGCGGGTCCGCAAGGACCTGAAGGGCCCGGACGGCAGGCGGGGCGTCGACCTCAGCGGCCGGACGATGCACAACATGTACCTGGAGATGTCCAAGGGCGCCTACACGGTCGACGGGCAGGCCAGCCCGTGGATCACCGTCCCGCACTCCGAGGGCTGGTACGCGGCCTCGCGCTGCTTCCAGGACGAGAACGGCAACTGGGTCCCCGGCCGCCAGCAGTCGATGAACGGCCACCCGGACAACCCGCAGGGCGCGGGCCGGCTCGCCACCGACGCGATCGACGCCCTCGCGAAGATGGACCCGAAGTTCCCGTGGGCCGACTACGACATCGAGGACCAGGGCGACCGCGACGGTGACGGCAACCTCTTCGAACCGGACGGCGTGATCGACCACCTGGTGCTGGTGCACGCCGGGCAGGGCAAGTCCCGCGGCGGCGGCGCCGAGGGCACGTACGCCGTCTGGGCGCACTCGTCGACGGTCACCGGCGGCTACACCGTTCCCGGCACCAACCTCCAGGTCTCGAACTACATCGTGCAGCCGGAGGACGCCGGCGTCGGCGTCTTCGCCCACGAGTTCGGCCACGACCTGGGCCTGCCGGACCTCTACGACACCTCCGGCAACGCCGACTCCGACGTCGACTTCTGGGACCTGATGGCCTCGGGCTCGCACTCGGGCGAGATCTTCCAGGCGCTGCCGACGCACATGGGCCTGTGGGACAAGTGGGTGCTCGGCTGGGCCGACCCGCTGACCCTGGCGCCGGGCTCGGACCCGCGTGCCGTGCAGCTCGGCCAGACCTCGCGGACCCCGCGCGGCACCAAGGACGGCATCAAGATCGACCTGCCGGACAAGGTGATCACGCTGGCGACGCCGCACAGCGGCGCGAACATGTGGTACTCCGGCGCCGACCAGGACTGGGCGGACGTCAAGATCGCCCGCCAGGTGGCCGTGCCGGCGGCGGCCGACGCCAAGTTCTGGATGTGGAACAACTTCGTCATCGAGGCCGACTGGGACTACGGCTTCGTCGAGCTCTCCACCGACGGCGGCACCACCTGGACCGAGCAGAAGGTCTACGACGCGACCGGCAAGCTCGTCACCACCGACGACGGCTACGCCGACCCGAACGGCCGGATGGTCGACTTCGGCAACAAGAAGTACGGCCTCACCGGTGACACCCACGGTTGGCGGCACGACTACGTGGACCTGTCGGCGTACGCCGGGCAGACCGTGCAGCTGCGGCTCCGCTACGCCACGGACGAGGCGTTCGCGGAGCGTGGCTGGTTCGCCGACGACTTCTCGGTGACCGGCGGCGGCGCCACCACGTGGAGCGACGACGTCGAGAGCGGGGCCAACGGCTGGACGGCGACGGGTGGCACCTTCGTGGACACCACCGGCCAGGGCTGGCACATCGACAGCGGCACCTCCACCCAGTCGCACTACTACCTGGCCGAGTGGCGCAACTTCGACGGCTTCGACAAGGGCCTGAAGTACACCTACGACACGATCTACTCGCGTGACGCGTGGAAGGTCGACCGGGTCGCCTACAACGCCCCGGGCATGCTGGTCTGGTACCGGGACACCGCGCTGGGCGACGTCAACCACACGACGGCGCAGCTCACCGCGCTGCCCAGCTACGGCGCCAAGGGCGGCCTGCTGATCGTCGACTCGCACTTCGACCCGTACCGCCGCACGGGCGAGGCGGCCGTGAAGGACCCGTCGGTGCTGGACAACCTGCCCAGCCGCCCGCAGTCCGCGAACGCGGCCTTCTCGCTCAAGCCCACGTACCCCTTCAAGGAGTGCCTGGAGGCGGCGGACGAGCCGTACAGCGAGTACTGCACGAACTTCGGCCCGCAGGCGCCGGTGCGGGGCTTCACCGACGCGAAGGGCTGGTACCCGGGCATCGAGATGCGCGACGGCTCGCCGTACGCGCGCGACAGCGACGCCTCGGTGGTCGTCCCGTCGAAGGGCAACGCGCCGTACACGACCCGGGTCACCAACCCGGACGGTACGCCGGCGACGTCCTACTACGGGGTCAGCCTGGGCAGCGGCATCGTGCTGGGCACCGGCAACCCGGGTGACCAGGGCGTGTCCTACGGCGTCACCATCACCATCAAGCGCACCGCGAGGGACAACTCGTACGCCACGGTGTACGTCACGCCCGCGCGCAACTGACCCGGGGGTCGGTCGAGCGGAACGGGGCCCGTCCGGAGCAAATGTGCTCCGGGCGGGCCCCGCCGTCGTGTACAGCAGCGCGGTCGCCGTCAATCTCGATGAACCACCCACGGGACGGATGCGACCGCGCCGTCACCCCACATTCCCGTACACGATCATGCCTATCGAAAATCGTCACTTTCCTGCGAAGCGGCGGCCGTTCGCGCTGCTCACGGCGCCGGCGAACGGCAGACATGTGACGGTGAAAAGCATTCTCAACAAAAGTTTGCAACAAATCGACGTACGCGTCTTCCCACCGGTCACACGAGTGTCTATGTTCACCATTGGTCCCACTAGTGGGATCGGTCTTACCGGCCCCTACCCCCGTTGGGCCGGTTCCCTCACACCGGAGGTACCACGTGCGCAAAGTCGCAGTGGGTCTGCTCGGGCTCTCACTGACGGCGACGGGACTGGCGTTCGGTTCGTCCGCCACCGCCGCGCCACAGCCGAAGTCGCCGACGGCCGCTCCGTCGGTCTCCGAGCCCGCCCATGTCGACCACGACCTGCCGAACCCGATGGAGGACAAGCGTCGCGCCCTGCGCCAGGAGGGACTGAGCGACGTCCTCTCCGGCCGGGTCAAGCCGCAGAAGGTCAACGGCAGCACGGTCGTCAAGGTCGGCAAGACCCAGGCCGAGGGGGCCAACGCCCGCTCGACCCGGGCCAACGCCGCCACCCAGACCGAGGACCAGTACGTCGAGCTCTCCCGGGAGAAGACGGATCGGATCTTCGTCATCCTGGCGGAGTTCGGCAACGAGCGGCACCCGAACTACCCGGACCAGGACACCGACCCGGACACCGCTGGGCCGACCCGGTTCGACGGGCCGCTGCACAACGAGATCCCCCAGCCCAACCGGGCGGTGGACAACTCCACCGTGTGGCAGGCGGACTACAACGCCGACTACTACCGCAAGCTCTACTTCGGCACCAACCCGGGTGACGAGTCGGTGAAGCAGTACTTCGAGGCACAGTCCTCGGGTCGCTACAGCGTCGACGGCACGGTCACCGACTGGGTGAAGGTCCAGTACAACGAGGCCCGCTACGGCCGCTCCGGCGGCTACCCGTGCGCCTCGAACGTCTGCACCAACACCTGGGCGCTGGTCCGCGACGCCGCGAACCAGTGGGTCGCCGACCAGAAGGCCGCCGGCCGCACCGACGCCCAGATCGCCGCCGACCTCAAGGCGATGGACGAGTGGGACCGGTACGACCACGACTCGGACGGCAACTTCAACGAGCCGGACGGCTACATCGACCACTTCCAGATCGTCCACTCCGGTGGCGACGAGGCCGACGGTGACCCGCACCAGGGCGAGGACGCCATCTGGAGCCACCGCTGGTACGCCTTCGCGTCCGACCAGGGCTCGACCGGCCCGGTCGGCAACCCGCTCGGCGGCACCCAGATCGGCAACACCGGCCTCTGGATCGGCGACTACACCATCCAGCCGGAGAACGGTGGCCGGAGCGTCTTCTACCACGAGTACGCCCACGACCTCGGTCTGCCGGACGACTACAACGTCACCAGCGGTGGGGACAACAACAACGAGCACTGGACCCTGATGGCCCAGAGCCGGCTCGGCGCCAAGAACGACGCCGGCATCGGCGACCGCGGCGGCGACCTCGGCGCGTGGAACAAGCTCCAGCTCGGCTGGCTCGACTACGAGGTGGTCGTCGCGGGGCAGAAGCGGACCATGACCCTCGGGCCGCAGGAGTACAACAGCGACGAGGCCCAGGGCGTCGTCGTGGTGCTCCCCCAGCGGGACTACACCTTCGAGAACGGCAAGCCGGCCGAGGGCACCAAGCAGTTCTTCTCGGGCAACGCGGACGACCTGAACAGCACGATGACCCGGACGCTGGACTTCACCGGGAAGTCGTCGGCGTCGCTGTCGATGAAGGGCCGCTACAGCATCGAGGCCGACTACGACTACCTGTTCTTCGAGGCGTCGCTGGACGGCGGCCAGTCCTGGGTGACCCTGCCCGGCACGGCCAACGGCCAGCCGCTGAAGGAGATCTCGGCCGGGCGCTACGCGCTCGACGGCAGCACCGACGGCGAGTGGGTCGACATCGCCATCCCGATGGACCTGGCGGCCGGCAAGGTCGCGCAGTTCCGGCTGCGCTACCAGACCGACGGCGGCGTCTCCGAGGGCGGCTTCTACGGTGACGCGATCACCGTGACGGCCGACGGCCAGACCGTCCTCTCCGACGGTGCCGAGACCGGCGCCGAGGGCTGGACGCTCGCCGGTGGCTTCGAGGTCGCCGAGGAGACCTACACCAAGGCGTACGACAACTACTACATCGCGGGCACCCGGCAGTACATCTCGTACGACAAGTACCTGAAGACCGGCCCGTACTTCTTCGGCTACTCGAACACCCGCCCGGACTACGTGGACCACTACGCGTACCAGGAGGGTCTGCTGATCTCCTACTGGAACACCCGCTGGGCGGACAACGACACGTTCGCGCACCCGGGTGAGGGTCGCAACCTGATCATCGACGCGCACCCGCGGCCGATCTACAACATGACCGGCCAGCCCTGGCGGGCCCGCGTCCAGGTCTACGACGCGCCGTTCAGCCTGAAGAAGGCCGACTCGTTCACGCTGCACCTCAACAGCCAGCCGCAGTACATCCGTGGCCAGGCCGCGCAGCCGCTGTTCGACGACACCAAGCAGTACTGGTTCCCGGAGCTGCCGAACCACGGCGTCAAGCTCCCGGCCACCGGCACCAAGATCAAGGTTCTGGAGAAGGACGGCGTCTACACCAAGATCCGTATCTCCTGATCCACTGATCACGCACCACCCGCACCACACGATGCCCGGGCAGGTCACCTGCCCGGGCATCGCCCTGTCCGAGGTGCACCGGGGCGGGAACCGACGCGGCGCGCGGCGCGTCGGACAGGTCGTGACCCCCACCATCCGTGCGACCCTGCGCACCCTCGGCCCCGGCGTCGCGCTCACGCTGGCGCTGTCCGGCTGTGCCGGGTCGCGGAACGGAGACGTCGTGTCCGCCGAGCAGACCCCCGTCACCCCGTCGGCCGGCGCAGCCGGTTCCGACCCGCCCGCCGGTTCCGCCGACGCCACGCCGGACGCCACCGGTGCCGCCCCGTCCGTTCCGGGCCCGACGTCGCCCTCCGGCCGCACCGGGCCGCCGCTGTCGGCGACCCGGCCACCCACCCTCGGCCCGCCGACGGCACCGCCCAGGTGGCCCAGCGACCTGCGCAAGGCCAACGTACTGGCCGGCCGGATCACCCGGGGCGGCGCCGGCCCCTGCTACGGCCTGGTCACCGACGACGGCCGCGAGTACGCCCTGCACGGCACCGACAAGGGCACCTTCGCCACGGGTGCCTGGGTCCGGGTGACGATCGCCCCCGCCGACCCGGCGGCGCCATGCGGCCCGGGCACCCCGGCCAGCATCGTGAAGATCGATCCGGTCGGCTGACCGGTCGCCCCGTCCGCCCGTACCCGACCCCGGTTCCACCGGTTCCGGGAAGTGTCGCGCGAGCGGTCCCGGCCACCCTGCCGGGCGGCACTCGACTCGGCCAGCAGAGCCCCGTGGGTCGGCGACGGAGCCGGCCTGCGTCGGGGTCCTAGGCTGTCCCCATGACCGAGCAGCGCGGCGGGCCCGTCGACGAGTCGTGCGTCCTCACCGAGGGGCCATGGACGCACCGGTTCGTCGGCGCCAACGGCAGTCGCTTCCACGTCGTGGAGGCCGGCACGGGCCCGATGGTGCTCTTCCTGCACGGCTTCCCCGAGCACTGGTGGGCCTGGCACGAGATGCTGCCGGCGATCGCCGACGCCGGCTTCCGGGCCGTGGCGGTCGACCTGCGCGGCTACGGCGCCAGCGACAAGCCGCCCCGGGGGTACGACGGCTACACCCTGGCGGCCGACGTCGCCGGGCTGATCCGGGCGCTCGGCGAACGCTCCGCCACCGTGGTCGGCACCGGCGTCGGCGGCATGATCGCGTGGACGGTGGCGTCGTTCCACCCGTCGCTGGTGCGCCGGCTGGTGGTGCTCGGCGCCCCGCACCCGCTCCGACTCCGAGCCGCCATCTTCGCCGACCCGCGCGGGCAGTTCGCCGCCGCCACGCCAACCCTGAAGTTCCAGCTCCCCCGCTACGAGCACGTGCTCACCCGCGACGACGCGGCAGCCGTGGAGGAGATGCTGCGCCGCTGGGGCGGGCCGCGCTGGGTCGACGGGCCGGGCTTCGAGGCGTACGCCCAGCGGTGCCGGGAGGCCATGCGCATCCCGCAGGCGGCGTTCTGCGCCCTGGAGGGCTACCGGTGGGCGTTCCGCTCGGTGCTGCGCCTGCACGGCTACCGCTTCGTCCGGCTGATGCAGAAGCCGCTCATCACGCCGACCCTCCAGCTGCACGGCGCGCTCGACGAGGCATCCCTGCCGCGCACCGCCCAGGGCTCCGGCCGGTACGTGGTGGCGCCCTACGAGTGGCGGCTCCTGGACGGCGTCGGGCACTTCCCGCACGTGGAGGCCGGCGACCTGGTGTTGGGCGAGGTCCTGCGCTGGGCGAAGTCCTGACTCAGACCCGCTGCTCGCGCAGGTCGGCGACCTCCGTGGCGGGCGCCCAGCCCTGGTAGACGCCGAAGTCGAAGACCTCCAGCCCCATCGCCCGGGCCACCGGCCAGCGCCCGCCGGTGTACTCCACCCGCAGCCAGCCGTCGTGCTCGCCGAGGACGATGAACGGCTGCCCCTGCCAGGTGCAGGTCGTCCGCACGTACGCCAGGTCGTCGAGCTCGGTGGCCGGCAGCACCCGGACGTACCGGCCGGGGCGGATCTCCTCGAAGCCCTCACCCGGCTCCGGCTGGTAGAGCCGGACGTCGTCGCCGTCCGGGCTCGCCTGGTATTCCCGGCCCTGCCAGCGGGCCACGTAGCCGTCGCGCGTCACTGCTCACCGACCTGGCGCCACCGCAGCGCGTCCGTGTCGAGGATGGCGACCACCCGTTCGGTGCCGTCCGCGCCGATCCGCCAGAGCTGCGCGCCGTGCGGCAGCCGGGCGCTGTCCACCTTGAACTCCGCCACCACGTCGCTGCTCTCGCCCGGCGCGAACCCGTTGCCCCGGAACGGCGGACGCTCGATGACCCAGCCCTCCATGGCCCGCATGGCGGCCTCGTTCTGCCCGCCGTAGGGGATCCGGTAGAGGCTCGGCCGGTGCGCGGGCCAGCGCAGCACGTAGATCTCCCCCGCGTCCCGGGCGAAGGGAGACTCCGGATAGCCGAGGCCCAGCGCGTCGTGCAGCTGGGCGGGCGTGGTGAGGTGCGCCAGTTCACCGGCCCGGTGCACGAAGCCCGAGACCCGGTCGTAGCCCCGCTCCAGGTAGTACGCGAGCTGGCTGGGGGCTACCGCCTTCTGCATGACGATCGGGCGCGCCGGGTCGGGCGTGGGTGGGGCGTAGCGGGGGCGGCTGGCCGGCTCCTCGGCGGCGGGCGGCGGCTCCGCCTCGACCCCGATGTCGTCGCCGAGTCCCACCTCGGCCGCCCAGTTGGCCAGCCCGACGATCTGCTCACCGGGCAGCTTCGCCCCGACCGGGGTGCCCGGGTTCACGGCGAACGACCAGGACTCGTCCGGCCAGCGGCGGATCAACTGGACGAATCTGACCTCGATGGTCTCGACCGCCGCGTCGGTGTGGTCGGCGAGCCGCTCCGGCGAGGTGTGCACGACGACGAACGTCTCGCCGTCCAGCTCCTGCGTACGCCAGACGAAGCCGGGCTCGCCGGGTCGGCTGCCCGGCGCGGAGTCGGCCGCCACCGGCAGCAGCACGCGGGCCAGCAGCAACGTGGACAGGAACGTGTCGGTGCTGCCGGCGCCGGCGGCGTCGAGCAGGTTCTCCTCGACCTCGTTGGCCGGCTGGAAGTCGATCGGCACGGCACCGGGCCCCGGCGACCCGTCCGCGGTCCCGGTGACCGGCTCGTCGGCGACCGTCGGACCGGGGTCCTCCACCGGCGGCCCGACGTCGGAAACCCCGGCGTCGGTCGCGGCCTCCTGCCGGGCGCCACCGTCCGCCGCCGGTGCGGGCGCGGCGACGCTGGTCGGCACCGTCGGATCACCGGACCACGCGTCGGCGGACGGCGCGGGATCGAGGGACACGGTCGCGTCCCCGGGCCACGCCGCGTCGGTGGGCGGCTCGGGATCGAGGGAAACGGTCTGGTCCAGAGACACCGTCGCATCGCCCGACGACACCACCGGCTGCGTCCGATCCAAAGACACCGTCGGATCCAGGGACACGGTGGCGTCGCCGGACCAGGACGGGGCGGCGGACCGCACGGTGTCGGCGGGCGACGACGGATGGGCGGACGCCGCCGGTGCGGGTTCCGCGGTCACCGGTTCCCGGCGGCGCCGGACCGGCTCGAACAGCGAGACGGTCTCTTCGGCGGGCGGGGCGGGCTCGGGAGCGGGCCGCCCGTTGAGGTCCCGCGACTCGATGATGGTGCCCTCGATGACGATGGGCGTGAACCCGCGTCGGGGGGCGGGTGGCCCGGAGACCGGTTCCGCTTCCGCGACCGGCTCCGGCCGGACCGGTTCGGGGGTGGTCTGCCGGCGCGGCAGCGCCTGGGTGAGGTCCTCGGACGACTGCGGTCGGTCGCCGTACCCCGGTGGCGGCGGCCCGGGATCCGGGGTCGAAACACGGAGGTCCCGGGTGGCGTCCTCGCCTGGCCCGCGCGGCGGCAGCACCTGCGTGGCCTCGCCCCCGGGCATCGCGAAGGCCCGGGTGGGCTCGGCGGCGGGCGTCGTGAAGGCGTGCGTCGGCTCGGCGGCGGGCGACGTGAAGGCGTGCGTCGGCTCCCCGGCGGGCGACGTGAAGGCGTGCGTCGGCTCCCCGGCGGGCGACGTGAAGGCGTGCGTCGGCTCCCCGGCGGGCGACGTGAAGGCGTGCGTCGGCTCCCCGGCGGGCGACGTGAAGGCGTGCGTCGGCTCCCCGGCGGGCGACGTGAAGGCGTGCGTCGGCTCCCCGGCGGGCGACGTGAAGGCGTGCGTCGGCTCCCCGGCGGGCGTCGTGAAGGCGTGGGTGGGCTCGGCGCCGGTCGGGGTGCTCGGGATCGGGCGGGTCGGTTCTTCCGGCACCGGCTCGCCGAGCGGCCGGCGGCGGGGGAACGGCTGGCTGCCGGCCGCGAGGCGGGACGGCGGCACCGCCCGCTCGCCCGAGCGCAGCGCCTCCTGCCGATGAGCGGCGGCACGGCCGGAGGCCGGCTCGAAGAACGACCGGTTGGGCCGCTCCGGGGCCTCCCCGGCCGGACGGCCGTTGGTCCCCGGCGCGGGGTGGGCGTCGGGCGTCGGCAGGCCCCTCGGGCGCTCGCTGAGCGGCGAGGGACGCGGCGGCGGGACCCGCTCGGGGGCCGCCACGGCGTCGGTCTGCGCGGGTCCGCCGGCCGTGGGGTCGCCGCGCCGCGGATCGAGGTGTTCCGTCGGAAAGGCGGGCGGGCGGGCCGGCGCGGCCGGCGCGGGGACCCGGCCCGTGCTCGACGCGGCCGTCGGCGCGGGCTGGAGCGTGCCGTTGGGCCGGGCCACGCCGGTGGCCGGTCCGGCGTCCGGCCCTGCCGGCATGCCGTGACCGGCCGCCTGGGCCCGCGCCCGGGCGGCCGTCTCCACCCGTTCCAGCCGGGCCCGCGCACCCATCGTGCGGCCGGGCAGCCGGACGTCGCCCCGGGAGAGCTGGGCGACGAACCAGGCCGGCAGGTAGCCCTCGATGGGCAGGCCGGGATTGACCGCCAGCCACCACTCGTGGTTGGGCCAGCCGGCGGACAGGTCGGCGTACGAGGTGCGCCGGACGGCGCCGCCGTTCTCCCCCAGGCAGGCGCGCACGGCCGCTCCGGAAGTGAACGCCAACACGTGGGTGCGGCCGCCGGTGGTCCAGGTGCCCCAGCCCGCCGGTGCCGTCCCCGCGAGTGCCTCGGCGGAGACCGGCAGCAACAGCTCGGTCCGGGCCAGGACGCGGAAGTAGAGCTGTTGATCGTTGGCGCGCAGCGCGTCCCGCATCGCCGCTTCGGCGTCGGTGGCCGGCTCCCACTCGGTCACGGCCACCCCTCCTCCCGCGAACAGGCCATAGGTATCGCGTACAACCTACAAGGTAGAAGCAAGATCACAATCGCTGGACGGCGGCGGTGCGCCCGGCGTCACCTGAGGCGCTAACATCCCGTTCCGGAGTCGACACGATACGGAGGCGGTCGATGTCCCGGTCCCCCGCGCGCCCGCTCCTCGCCGCCCTCGCGACGGCGTTGCTGAGCGCCGTCCCGCCCGCTGCCCCGCTCGTCGAGCGCCCGGCCGGGCCGGTGCCGGCCGGCCGGTCCGTGGGCGTCCCGACCGCCGCGCGTGCGACTCCCGGCTGCGCCTCTCCGCTCGCTCCCCTCCGGCCGGTCTCCGCACGCCCCTGGCAGCAGCAGCGGTACGCCCCGGAGCGGCTGGCGCCGCTCGCCACCGGCGCCGGGGTGACGGTCGCGGTGATCGACTCGGGGGTGGACCGGCGGCACCCGCAGTTGGCCGGCCGGGTGCTCGACGGCGTCGACCTGCTCGATCCCGGCGGCGACGGCAGCCGGGACTGCGCCGGCCACGGCACGGGGGTGGCGAGCATCGTCGCCGCCGCCCCGCGCGACGGGGTGGCGTTCCGCGGATTGGCCCCGGGCGCCCGCATCCTGCCGGTACGGGTCAGCGAACAGCAGGTGGTCGAGGGGCGGGAGTCGGGGCGCACGGTCAGCGCCGGGGACTTCGCCCGCGCCATCCGCTGGGCGGTCGACCACGACGCGGACGTGCTCAACCTCTCCGTCGTCCTGTACGCGGACGAGCCGGCGGTGCGGGCCGCGATCGGCTACGCGGTCGACCGGGGTGTGGTCGTGGTGGCCGCCGCCGGGAACCTGCACGACGCCGGCGATCCACGGCCCTACCCGGCCGCGTACGACGGGGTGCTCGGGGTGGGCGCGATCGGGGCGGACGGGGCACGCGCGCCGTTCTCCCAGACCGGCTCGTACGTCGACCTGGTCGCCCCGGGCAGCGACGTGCTGATGGCCGCCCCCGGTCAGGGCCACCACCGGGCCGAGGGCACCAGCTACGCGGCGCCCTTCGTGGCGGCCACCGCCGCGCTGCTGCGCCAGTACCGGCCGGAGCTGACCGCGGCGCAGGTGGCGCAGCGGATCGTGGCGACCGCCGATCCGGCCCCGGGCGACGGTCGGGGTGGGGGGTACGGCGCGGGGGTGCTGAACCCGTACCGGGCGGTCACCGAGACCGGGGACGGGACGCCGCAGCGGGCGCGCCAGGCGACCGCGCTCGCGGACGACCGCGTCGCACCGGCGGTGGTGGCGCAGCGGGCCCGCCGGGCGGCGGCCCGGGACCGGGCGCTGCTGGTGGCGGGGGCCAGCGGGGCGGTGGTGGCCCTGGCGACGCTGCTGGTGCTCGTCGTGCCGCGCGGCACGCGCCGCCGCTGGCGGCCGGCCGACCGCGCCTGACGGGGGCGGTGGGAGCCCGCCCGGTCACCGCCCCGGCGGCCGGGACCGGCCGGGCCGTCCCACCCGACGTTCGCCCAGAACGGCCGTGGTGGCGCCGACCGGCTCACGGTCGACGCCACCACCGGGTGGGACTCACTGGAAGAGGCCGACGTTCCTCTTCTCCGTGTCGAGGTAGTCGGCGGCGGAGTCGTCCACCGCCAACCTGATGTCGCGCAGCATGGTCTTGAGGTCCTGTGAGGCCGAACGCCAGCGGCTCTGCCGCTGTTCGTAGGCCTGACGGGCCTCGCCGGACCAGCTCGCCACCAGCGGGGCGGCGTCCCGCTCGAGCTGACCGAGCTGCGAGTCGAGCGCGTTCAGCGCCTTCTGGATGTCCGCGCCCGCCTGCTGCAGGGCGGCGAAGTTGACGACCAGTACACCGTGGTCCATCGGATGACTCCTCCCCCGAGACCGGGTCAGAGCGGCAGCTGAATGCCGCCGCGGTTGGTGGTGGACACCCGGCTGGCGGCCTCGGCATCCGAGACGTCGTAGTGCCGGCCGGCGGTGCGGATGGCGTTGGCGGTCTCCCGCAGCGCCCGCTGCAACGCCGCCTGGTCCTGCGCCCACTGCTGCTTCACCTGCCCGAACGAGCGCCCGCCCGCACCGCGCCAGGCCTGCTGCAACACCTCCAACTCGGCCATCAGGCTGCTCAGCATGGACTGCAGGGACTGGTCGACCTGCTCGAACTTCGCGGCGGTCTGCTGCATCACCGCTGCTTCTGCCTGGGTCTGGGACACCCGGGACGTCACCTCGTCTCGTCGATCGTGGCTGGCCGTCGGCTCGCGCCGCCCGGAGGTCGAACACGGCGGGCGCGGGGGTCAGCAAAACTCGTCGCTGACGGTAGCGGTCCCGTCGCCGTTCTGCTACCCCGTCGCGATCCCCTGTGGACGACCGCGGCCCCCACCCGGCCGGGCGGGCCCCTTACGATGGGCGGCGTCGGTGTCGCAGTGGGTGACCGGTCGAGGAGGCGCGGTGACGGTGACCACCGGTGCGGGCCCGCACCGGCCGGCTCCGGGCCACGGTGCCGGCCCGGTCGCCTCGGCCCTCGTGCCGGCGCCGCCCGGCCCGCCCACCCCGTCCGGCCTCTCCGGCCTCTCCGGCCCGTCCACCCCGTCCGGCCTGTCCGGGGGGCCCGGCCCGGCCGGTTCCCCGGTGCCTGCTCTCGCCCCACCGTCGCGTTCGGTCCGGGCCGCCCGGCGCAGCGGCACCGGTGTCCGGGCCGGTCAGGTCGTCGCCACCCAGGTCGCGCTGGCAGCCGTGGTCGCGGCCGCCGGCCGGGGTGTGCCGGTGACGGTGGCCGCCGTGGGAGTGGCCGCCCTGCTGCTGCCCGTGGCGTGGGTGCGGCTGCGGGGGCGGTGGCTGTTCGAGTGGCTGACCGCCGGCCTGGGCTACGCCACGCGCCGCCGGGCGCTGCCGCCGGCCGCCGGCCCGGCGGCCCTGCTGGGCCTCGTCGACCCGGGCGCGGTCGTCCGCCCCGCCGAGTTGGCCGGCACGCCGGCCGCCGTGCTGGACGACGCCGGGGGCGTGGTGGCCGTACTGGAGGTCGGCGACCCGGCCGACCTGCTCGGCGACGCCCCCCGCGTGCTGCCCGTACCGGCGGCGCTGCTGCCGGCCGCCGCGCCGGACGGCCCCCCGGTCCGGCTCCAACTGCTGCTGACGGGCTCACCGGCGCCGACCGTCGGCGCGGGTGGCGGCACCGTGGCCACCTCGTACCGGCAGCTCACCGACGGGCGGCTCGCCGGGCGGGAACGGGCGGTGCTCGCCGTGCGGGTGCTGCGCGTCGAGGGCTGGACGGGAGAGGAGCTGCGGCGGGCGCTCTCCGGCACGGTGCGCCGGATCACGCGCCGGCTCGGGCCGGTCACCGCCCGACCGCTGGGCGAGCACGCGACGCTGCGGGTGTTGGCGGAGCTGGCCCACCACGACGACCATCCCGCGCAGGAGTCCTGGCAGGCGGTCCGCGCGGGGGATCTGCTGCAGACCACGTTCCGGCTGCGCCGCTGGCCCGACGCGCGTGCCGACGCGGGCCGGCGGCTGGTGTCCCGGTTGCTCGCGCTGCCCGCGACGGCGACCACCGTCTCGCTCGGCGTCGGGCCGTGGGCCGGCGCCGACCCCGCGTCGGCACCGGCCGAGCTGACCGTACGACTGGCTGCCGCCACCGCGGCGGAGCTCTCCATCGCGGCGCAGGCGCTGCGCCGGCTGGTGGCCGAGATGGGCGGCGAGGTGCACCGGCTCGACGGGGCGCAGCTCGACGGGTTGGCCGGCACGCTGCCCCTCGCGGCGGGCGGGGCGGGTCCGGGGCCGGCGCCCGACGGTCTGGAGCTGCTCCTCGGCGAGGCGGGGCTGATGGTCGGCAGGAACCGGCACGGCGGCGCGGTGACCGTCCGGCTGTTCCGGCCGGAGGCGACCCGGGTGCTGCTGGTCGGCGGCGTACGCGCGGCGCAACTGCTGGTGGTGCGGGCCATGGCGCTCGGGGCCCGGGTGGTGGTGCAGACCGCCCGGCCACGCGCGTGGGAGCCGTTCGTCCGGGGCGTCGGCACCCCCGGCGCGATGATCCCGGTGGTCCCGCCCGGCCGCCCGGTGGGCGAGCCGGGTTCGCCGCTGTGCCCGCTGCTGGTCGTCGTCGACGCCGGCACGACGCCCGCCGAGACGCAGCCGGCGTCCCCCTGGCGGACGACGCTGCTGGTGCGCGACGAGCTGACCGCCTCCGACGCCGACGCGCTGGGCCGCGCCGACCTGGCGGTGCTGCAACCACTCGACCCAGCCGAGGCCGCGGTGGCGGGCGCCGCGCTGGGGCTCGGCGGGTCGGCGGAGTGGCTGACCCGCATCCGGGACGACATGGTCGCGGTGGTCAACCGGCGGGCGTTGCGTTGGGCGCTGCTCTCCCCCACCCCGATCGAGTCGCAGTTGGTCGGTCGGCCCTCCCGCCGCTGAGCGGGCCGGCGATCTCGCGGCTACCGCAGTTTGTCCGTCCGTGGCACGATCCCGGCCATGGGTTTCCTCAAAGGGCTGCTGATCAGGCTCGGCAGCACGGCGCTGGCCTTCTGGCTGGCCACGCTGCTCATCCCCGGCATCACGCTGAGCACGGCGTCCACCGGCGAGGCGGTCGTCACGCTGATCCTCGTCGCGGTGATCTTCGGCGTGGTCAACGCGGTACTCCAGCCGATCATCAAGACCGTCGGCTGTGGGTTCTACCTGCTGACGCTGGGGTTGATCGCGCTGGTGGTCAACGGGCTGCTGTTCCTGCTGACGAGCTGGATCGCCGACCAGGCCGGGCTGCCCTTCCACGTCGACGGCTTCTGGCCGGAGGCGGTGCTCGGCGCGCTCCTCGTCGGCATCGTCACCTGGATCCTCGGGGCCGTCCTGGACCGGGACTGACCGGGGACGCCGGCGCGGGCGGGCCGACCACGAGGCGGGAATTGGCCGCTGATCGGGCCCGGTGGCGGGGCTAGCCTCGCGGGCATGTTCACCCTGACCCGCGACGACGGCTACCTGCTCAGCACCGAGGCGGACCGGATCGACCTGGACCTGGTGCACCACTGGCTCTGCACCGACGCGTACTGGGCGATCGGGCGCGACCGGGAGACGGTGGCGCGGGCGTTCGCCGGGTCGGTGCCGTTCGGCGTCTACCGCCCGGGTGACGGCCGGCAGGTCGCCGTCGCCCGGGTGGTCACCGACCGGGCCACGTTCGCCTGGCTCTGCGACGTGTACGTCGACCCGGGCGAGCGCGGCCGGGGGCTGGGCACGTGGCTGGCCGGGGCGGTCCGCGACCACCTCGCCACCCTGGGCGTACGCCGGATCCTGCTGGCGACCGCCGACGCCCACCCGGTGTACGCGAAGGTCGGGTTCGCCCCGATGACCGACCCGCACCGCTGGATGCAGCTCGACCAGCGAGACCAGCCGGTGAGCCCGGTCACCGGCAAGGAGCCGGGCGGCCACCCGGCCCTTACGGTGGAGGCGTGACGCCACTGCGCCTCGGCTACCTCTACGGCTTCCTCGCGTACCTGCTCTGGGGGTTCTTCCCGCTCTACCTGCGGCTGCTGCGCCCGGCGGGGTCGATGGAGATCCTGGCCCACCGCATCGTCTGGTCGGTGGTGTTCGTCGCGCTGCTGCTGGCGGCGATGCGCAACGTCGCGTTCCTGCGGGCGCTGCTGCGCCGGCCCCGGGCGCTGGCCGGCGTCGGCCTGGCCGCCGCGCTGATCGCGGTGAACTGGGGCACCTACATCTACGGCGTGAACTCCGACCGGGTGGTGGAGACCGCCCTCGGCTACTTCATCAACCCGCTGGTGGTGGTGCTGCTGGGCGTCACCGTGCTGCACGAGCGGCTGCGCCCCACGCAGTGGTTGGCCCTCGGCATCGGCGGGCTGGCCGTGGCCGTGCTGACCGTCGACTACGGTCGGCTGCCCTACCTGGCGCTGGTCCTGGCGTTCAGCTTCGCCGGGTACGGCTTCGTCAAGAAGCGGTTGGGGCTGCCCGCCACGGAGGGGCTCTTCGTCGAGTCGGCGGTGCTGGCGCTGCCCGCGCTGGCGTACCTGGGTTGGCTGACGGCGGGCGGCGACGCCACCTTCGGGCAGGTGTCGCTCGGGCACACCGTGCTGCTGGTGTCGGCCGGGGCGGCGACCGCGATCCCGCTGCTGCTCTTCGCCGGGGCGGCGAACCGGCTCCCGCTCACCGGTCTCGGCATGATCCAGTACCTGGCCCCGATCCTCCAGCTCGGCTGCGGGGTGCTGGTCTTCCACGAGCCGATGCCGCCGGCCCGGCTCGCCGGCTTCGCCCTGGTCTGGGCCGCACTGATCGTCTTCACCGTCGACGCCGTGCGCCACTCCCGGCAGACCCGTGCCGCCACTCTCGCCGCCCGCCGGGCCGAGGCCGTCGCCAGCACCCGCTGACGCGGCGCGCGCCGCGTCAGCGGAGGTCGTAGGCGAGGACGGGGGTGCCGTCGGCGCGCAGCAGTTCCAGCCGGACCAGCTCCGCGTCGGTGAACCGGGTCGCGCCGGTGATCCGCAGGTCGTCGCCGGGCGCGGCCAGCCAGGACCCGATCTGCTCCGTCGCGCCGCCCGGGCCGTGCGCCACCAGCCGGAAGGTGTACGCCTTGGCGTAGCCGGCCTTCGCGTCGTACCCGCAGCGCATCTTCACCTCGGTGCCCCAGTCGGTGCCGTTGAGGGCGATCTCGGCGTGCACCGGCACCGTCCCGGCGACCGGCTGCATGGCGACCATCCGTACCTCGACCGGGGTCGGGCCGGCCGCCTCCCGGGGCAGCAGTGCGGCGGTGCCGACGCCGACGACCAGGGCCAGCGCGGCGGCCGCGAGCGCGGTGAGGGCGTACCGGCGGCGGGTGGCCGACCGCTCCCGGCGGCGGCGCTCCCGCGCGGCGGCGAGCAGTTCGGGCACCCGGGGGTCCTCCGGCGGCGGCAGGAACTGCTCCAGGCCGGCCGGGTCGAGGCGGCCGAGCAGCCCGGGCAGGACGGCGATCTCGGCGACCGCCCGCCGGCAGGCGGCGCAGCCGGCGAGGTGCCGCTCGTAGGCCACCCGCTCGGCGGGAGCCAACGCACCCAGCACGTACGCGCCGTCGTCGTGCGCGAACTCGCACCGGGTCATTCCGTCACTCCCATCTCGGCCAGGACCAACCGTAGTGAGCGCAGGGCGTAGTGGGTCCGGGACTTGACCGTGCCGGGCGACACGCCCAGCCGGGAGGCCGCCTCCGCCACCGACCGCCCCTGGTAGAAGCACTCGATGAGCACCTCGCGGTGGGTGGGGCTGAGCCGGTTCAGCGCCTCGGCGACGGTCCACGCCTCCACCGCGCGTTCCGCCTCGTCCACGGCCTCGGACGGCTCCGGAAGCTCGTCGGTGAAGACCTCGCCGACCCGGGCGGAGCGGCGCCGCCAGGCGTCGATGGCCAGGTTGCGGGCGGTGGTGAAGAGCCAGGACCGCACCGAGCCGCGCGTCGGGTCGAGCGACTCCGGGTGCCGCCACGCCCGCAGCAGCGTCTCCTGCACCAGGTCCTCGGCCCGCTGCCGGTCGCCGTCGACCAGCCGCAGGGCGTGCGCGTACAGCGCCTCGGCGTGCTCGTCGTGCAGCGCGCGGAGCAGGTGGGCGTCGTGGTCGCTGATGGCGGTCTCCTCGCTGTCGGCGCGAGTCCGGCGGTGGCGTACGCCCGGGAATACGTGCCGTCGCCCCGAACGGTTCAGCCGCAGGTCGTCGCGGGATTCCCGGCCGAGGTGTTCACACCCGGTTCACGCCGGAGCCGACGACCGCTCACCACGCCCTCCTAGCGTCCGGCGGGTACGCACGCCAGCGGCTGGTCCGGCGTGCACCGACCCCCATCAGGAGGCTCCTTCCATGAGCGACCGTCCCCGGCTGCTCCCGTTGCTGGGCGCCACCCGCCACGGCAGCCGCGACGCGATGACCTGTCTCTACCGGTGCGGCAACGCGTGCGACCACCCGGTGCCAAACACCTCCGACAACGCGTACTTCGGGGACGTGGTGAACGCGGAGGTGTCCCGGCGCGGCCTGGTCCGGGGCGGCGCGGTCGGCGCGCTGGTCCTCGGCTTCGGCGGCGCGCTGGCCGGTGCCGCCCCCGCCGCGGCGGCCCCCACCGCACCCGTCGCCCCCGTGGCCGCAGGCTTCGGCCGCCCGCCGGGGGGCGTCGGCAACGGCGCGCTGACCTTCAAGCCGGTCCCGCCGAACACCCTGGACAGCCTCGTGGTGCCCAACGGCTACGACCACGCGGTCGTCATGCGCTGGGGCGACCCGGTCGTGCCGGGCGCCCCCGCGTTCGACGTGCGCGCCCAGACCGCCGCCGCCCAGGCCGGGCAGTTCGGCTACAACAACGACTTCGTCGGGGTGCTGCCACTGGACGGGCGGAAGCGTGCCCTGCTCGTGGTCAACCACGAGTACACCAACGAGGACCTGATGTTCCCCGGCTTCACCAGCCAGGACGCGCTGAGCGTCGAGCAGCTCCGGATTGCGATGGCCGCGCACGGAATGTCCGTCGTGGAGCTGGAGCGGGTCGACGGCACCGGGCGGTGGCAGCCGGTCACGAAGGGTCGGCGGCCGTACAACCGGCGGGTCACGGCGCTGGCCACGAAGTTCGAGCTGACCGGGCCCGCCGCCGGCTCCGCGCACCTGCGGACCGCCGCCGACCCGAAGGGCCGTACGGTCGTCGGCACGCTGAACAACTGCGCCGGCGGCGTGACCCCGTGGGGCACCGTGCTCTCCGGCGAGGAGAACTTCAACCAGTACTTCGTCGGCGGGGACGCGGTGGCCGAGGAGGTGCGGCCGAAGCTGGCCCGCTACGGCATCACCACGACGACCCGGTACCCGAGCGGCAGCCGCAGGTGGGAGCGCGCCGACGAGCGGTTCGACCTGGCGAAGCACCCCAACGAGGCCAACCGGCACGGCTGGATCGTGGAGATCGACCCGTACGACCCGGAGAGCCGCCCGCGCAAGCACACGGCGCTGGGGCGGTTCAAGCACGAGGGCGCGAACGTCATCGTGGCGAAGAGCGGGCACGTGGTCGCGTACATGGGCGACGACGAGCGCTTCGACTACCTGTACAAGTTCGTCTCCGACAGGAAGTTCATGAAGGGCGACTCCCGGGTGGCCCGCCGGCACAACCTGACCCTGCTGGAGTCGGGCACCCTCTACGTCGCCAAGCTCGACGAGAGCAGCGCCGGCGAGATCGACGGTTCCGGCCGGCTCCCGTCCGACGGGGCGTTCGACGGCCGGGGCCGGTGGATCAGGCTGGTCAGCGGCAACCGCTCGTACGTCGACGGGATGACCGCCGCCGACGTGCTCACCTTCACCCGGCTCGCCGGCGACAGGGTCGGGGCGACCAAGATGGACCGCCCGGAGGACGTCGAGCCCAGCCTGCTCACCGGCAAGGTGTACGTGGCGCTGACCAACAACACCGACCGGGGCAAGGCCGGCAAGCCGGCCGCCGACGAGGCCAACCCGCGCAACCTCAACAAGCACGGCCAGGTGCTGGAGCTGGTCGAGGACCGCGGTGACAACGCGGGCGAGGCGTTCACCTGGTCGCTGCCCATCGTCGCCGGTGACCCGACGGACCCGTCGACCTTCTTCGCCGGGTACGACAAGACGAAGGTCTCCCCGATCTCCTGCCCCGACAACGTGGCGTTCGACGCCACCGGCAACCTCTGGGTCTCCACGGACGGCAACGCGCTGGGCAGCAACGACGGTCTCTTCGCCACGGCCGTCGAGGGGCCGGAGCGGGGCCATCTGAAGCAGTTCCTCACCGTGCCGGTGGGCGCGGAGGCCTGCGGCCCGTTCATCACCGGGGACAACCGCTCGGTCTTCGTGGCGGTGCAGCACCCGGGCGAGCTGAGCGGGGCGTCGGTCGAGAAGCCGGCCTCGAACTGGCCGGACGGCGACTACGCCAAGCCGGGCGTGGTGGTCGCCTGGCGCCTGGACGGTGGCCCGATCGGCAGCTGACCCCTCCTCGGGCGGTCCCGGGCCGGACCGCCACCGAGGGCCCGCTCCCAGCCGGGGAGCGGGCCCTCGGTTGCTTCCGAGCCCGGGGGCGGCGCGGGCGGGGTCAGTTGTCGGCGACCAGGTTGTCGGCGATCGTCCGGGCCGCCGTCAGCAGCTTCGCCCGGACCACGCGGGCGGAGGTCATCATCTCGCCGGCCGGCAACGCGCAGGCCAGCACCACCCGGCGCTCCATGTCCTTGTCGGGGCTCACCAGCACCGCGGCGCAGGCCACGCCCTGCCGGAACTGCCCCAGCTCCAACTGCATGCCCCGCCGGTCCCCGGCGGCCAGGTCCACCTCGAACGCCTCGGCGGTGGTCAGGGTCGCGGAGGTGAACGGGCGCATGCCGTAGTCGCGCAGGTAGCGGAAGCGCTGCTCGGCGGTCAGCGTGGCGAGCAGCGCCTTGCCGAGGGCGGTCGCGTGCGCGCCCTCGTCGAACCCGGGCATCAGATCCTCCAGGTACGGCGAGCGCGAGCCCTCGGCCACGGCCGTGACCGCCACCTGCCCGCCCACGAACCGGCCGAGGCAGTGGCTGTAGCCGGTGTCCACGGCGGCCCGACGCAGGCTCTCCCCGACGGTCGGCGGCCCCCGGAACGCGGTCACCAGCTCGCGGTAGCGGTCGGCCACCTCCAGGCCCACGATGTACGTGCCGTCCTCGCGCCGGATGACGTAGCCCTCGTAGGCGAGGGTACGGACCAGGTGGTAGGTCGTCGCCACGGTCAGCTCACAGCGCCGGGCGATCTGTTTGACGGTGAGCCCCTTCGGGGCGCGACCGACCGACTCGAGCACTCGTAGTGCGCGAGACACGCTCCGGATCAGGTCCGAAGGTTCTGCCAAGGGGTCGCGCACAACCACCTCCGCCGCCGGGGACTTACACCATATGAAAAACAGGCCGGGTGCGAAATGCCTGTCCGGGTGGAGGATGCCAGATCGTCATGAACAGCGCGTGCCTCGACAGGCACGTTCCGTGACGTGATCGTCGTTCGCGTAGGTTTGCCGGACCATGACCGACATCGCGCTCCAGCCCGCCCCGGGCGGCACGTCGCCCCGGCCCACGCGGGCCGTGGCGGGGGCGGTCGCCGTCACCATCGCCTGCGTCCTGCCGGTCTTCCTGCTCGGCGGTCTCGCCGTGCAGATGGGCGAGGACCTGGGCTTCTCCCCGGCCGGTCTGGGCCTGGCCGTGTCGGTCTACTTCGGGGTGGGGGCGCTGGCGTCGGTGCCCTCCGGCGCGCTCGCCGAGCGGTACGGGCCGGCCGTGGTCGCCCGCGCCGGCGTCCTGCTCTCCGCCGCCTGCCTGCTGGCCGTGGCGGCGGTGGCCCGCTCGTACCCGGTCCTGCTCGGGCTGCTCGCCCTCGCCGGCACCGCCAACGCCCTCGGCCAGCTCGCCAGCAACGCCACGCTCGCCCGGCACGTGCCGGCCCGCAGGCAGGGGCTGTCGTTCGGGGTGAAGCAGGCCGCCATTCCCGTCGCCACCCTGCTGGCCGGGGCGGCGGTGCCGACCGTGGCGCTCACGGCCGGCTGGCGCTGGGCGTTCGTGGCGGCCGCCGGCGCAGCCCTGGCGACGCTGCCCGCCGTACCCGCGCGGGAGCCGCGCCCCGCCCGGACGGCCGCCCCCGCCCGCGCCGGCCGCGCCACCGCGGCCCTGGTGGTGGTCGGGGCGGCCGGGACCTTCGCCGCCGCCGCCGCGAACGCGCTCGGCACCTTCGTGGTCGACTCCTCGGCCGGCCGGGGGCTGTCACCCGGGTCGGCCGGGCTGACCCTGACCCTGGGCAGCGCGGTCTGCGTGGCGGCCCGGATCACCCTCGGCTGGCTCGCGGACCGGCGCGCCGCCGGGCACGTCGCCCTCATCGCCGGCATGCTCGTGGCCGGCGCGGGCGGGCTGGGCCTGCTCGCGGTCGCCGGACCGGTGCCGCTGGTGGCGGGCGTGCTGCTCGGCTTCGGCCTCGGCTGGGCGTGGCCGGGCCTGATGACCTTCGCGGTGGTCCGGCTGCACCCGCAGGCCCCGGCCGCCGCCACCTCGGTCACCCAGACCGGGGTGTACGCGGGCGGCTGCCTCGGCCCGCTCGGCCTCGGCGCCGTGGCCGCGCACGCCGGCTACCCGGCGATGTGGCTCGTGGCCGCCGGGTCGATGCTGCTGGCCGCCGCCCTGATGCTCACCGGCAGCCGGATGCTCGCCCGCCGGTGAGCCCTGCCGGGCCGACCTGTCGGCACCGGAAGCTAGTTTGCCTGTCATGAACTCCTGGCACCACGCCCAGTCGGCCGCGCGCAAGTGGGGAGGCACCCCGGAGGACTACCTGCCGATCGAGGAGTTCATCGACTCCTCCAAGCAGATCATCGGCGACGTCCGGCACCGCGCGATGTACCACCACACCGCGGGCATCTACCTCTGCCAGCGGATCTTCGGCGACACGTTGCAGGTCGGCCGCAGGAGCGTACCGGTCCGCCTGATCGCCGAACGACACGTACTGGAGGACCTCGGCTGGCTGCCCAGCCCCGCCGACTACTTCTCGGGGATGCCGATCCGTCCCTGGATGTCCGGCGCCCAACGTAAGGACCTGCCCCTCTCCACCCTGCTCGGAGGCGACACGTGAGTCACATCAGCTTTCTCGGCATCCCGGTCGAGGGCGAGATCACCCCGGCCCGCCGGGCTACGCAGCGCCCCCTGGAGGAACTGCAGCCCCTGCTGCGGGCCCTGCTCGACGACGACGCCGTCACCGAGTTCGGCTGGCGACAGTACTCCCCCTACTTCAACGACGGGGACACGTGCGACTTCAGCGTCGAGGGGTTCTGGGTGCGCACCACCGGCGACGGGCCTCGGGTCCACCCGAAAGACCTCGAGGTAGGCAAGTACGCCGAACCCCACCCCAGCCTCGGGGGTCCGCGGCGGGTCTCCGGCAGGCGCGGGCCCTACCAGGGCCGCGACGAGGGCCGCTACCAGCGCGCGTACGCCCTCGCCGTGGCCCTCGAGGAGGGCGGCTTCGACAACGTCCTGCTGGATGCCTTCGGCGACCACGCCGAGGTGACGGTGCGCCGGGAGGGGATCCAGGTCCGGTACTACGAGCACGAGTGAGCGACCGGCGGGCCGCCCTCGCCGCGGGGCGGCCCCGGGGCGTCAGCTCGTGCGGTCGGCGATGTAGTCGCAGAGGGATTCGAGGGCGCGGCGGGCCGGGCCCTGCGGGAGCGGCGAGAGCTGCTCCCGGGCCTCCTCGGCGTAGCTGCGGACCGTCTCGCGGGCCCGCTTGAGCGCCGGGCTCTCGCGCAGCAGGCCGAGCGCCTCGGCGTGCAGGTCGTCGTCGGTCAGCGGGCCGGTCGCCAGGATCTCCCGCAGCCGCACGGAGGCGGCGTCGGCGTCGTCCGAGGCGAGCGCGTAGAGCACCGGCAGGGTGGGCACGCCCTCGCGCAGGTCGGTGCCGGGCGTCTTGCCCGACTCGGCCGACTCCGAGGCGATGTCGAGCAGGTCGTCGGAGAGCTGGAAGGCCACGCCGATGGTCTCGCCGTAGCCGGCCAGCGCCTCGGTGTGCTCGGGGGCGGCACCGCCGAACATGCCGCCGAAGCGGGCCGAGGTGGCGATCAGCGAGCCGGTCTTGCCCGCGATCACGTCGAGGTAGTGGGCCACCGGGTCGTCGCCGGGGCGCGGGCCGACGGTCTCGGCGATCTGGCCGTGCACGAGGCGGGCGAAGGTGCGCGCCTGCAGGCGTACGGCCTCGATGCCGAGGTCGGCGGCGATGTCGGCGGCGCGGGCGAAGAGGTAGTCGCCGACGAGGATGGCGACCGAGTTGGTCCACCGGGAGTTGGCGCTCGGCGCTCCCCGGCGCACGTCGGCCTCGTCCATCACGTCGTCGTGGTAGAGCGTCGCGAGGTGGGTGAGCTCCATCACCACGGCGGCCGGCACGACCTGCGCGTTCGTCGGGTCACCGAACTGGGCGCCCAGCGTCACCAGCAGCGGGCGGAACCGCTTGCCGCCGGCCTCCACGAGGTGCCGCGCGGCCTCCGTGACGAACGGGTCGGCACTGGCCACGCTCGCGCGCAATTCGGACTCGACGCCCTCCAGCAGGCCCAGCACGGACGCCTCGACGCGGGGGTCGGCGAGATAGAGGCCGAGCGCGCCGAACTGACTCGTGCTCACCCTGGTCCGACGGCCGCCGGACCCGGGGGCACCTGAACGCTCGCCAGCCGGATTCACCACGCCATCAACCATGCCACACCCCTCCGACCTGCCCGGGACGGGGGATACGGCACGGGGGCCGGCACGCTGTGGCGTACCGGCCCCCGTGGGGTGAGCGTCGGTCATCTGACGAATTCGGCGGCGCCCGTGGCGAGGTCGAGCAGCGGCGCGGGCGCGACGCCGAGCACCAGCGTGGCGAGCACGCCGATCATCAGCGCGGCCGAGGTCAGCCCGCCGGGCACGGCGACGGTCGGCGTCGACTCGCCGGGCTCGGAGAGCCACATCATCACCACGACCCGCAGGTACGGGAACGCCAGCACCATGCTGGTCAGCACGCCGGCGATCACCAGCCACGCCTGCCCGCCCTCGAGCGCCGGGCCGAAGACCGCGAACTTGCTCGTGAAACCGCTGGTCAGCGGGATTCCGGCAAAGGCCAGCAGGATGAAGGTGAAGATGCCGGCGTAGAACGGCGAGCGCCGCCCCAACCCGGCCCAGCGGGACAGGTGGGTTGCCTCCCCGTCGGCGTCGCGCACCAGGGTCACCACGGCGAACGCGGCGAGCACCGAGAAGCCGTACGCGACCAGGTAGAACATCGTCCCGGAGATCCCCTCGGCCCCCGGTGCCAGTACGCCGACCAGCAGGTAGCCGGCGTTGGCGATCGAGGAGTACGCCAGCAGCCGCTTGATGTCGGTCTGCGTGACGGCCAGCACCGCGCCGACCAGCATGGTCAGCACCGCCACCGCACCGAGGACAGGGGTGAAGTCCCACCGTGCCCCGTCGAAGGCGACGTGGAACACCCGCAGCAGGGCGCCGAACGCGGCGACCTTCGTGCAGGCGGCCATGAAGCCGGTGATCGGGGTCGGCGCGCCCTGGTAGACGTCCGGCGTCCAGACGTGGAAGGGGGCCGCCGCCGCCTTGAAGAGCAGGCCGATGGCGAGCAGCGCCATGCCCGCGAAGAGCAGCAGGGGGCTGGCCGGGGAGTCCGTGACGGCCGCGTCGATGGTGGCGAAGTCGACACCCGCCTGCCGGCCGGGGATGCCCGACGTGAAGCCGTAGATCAGGGCCACGCCGAACAGGAAGAACGCGGAGGCGTACGCGCCAAGCATGAAGTACTTCAGCGCGGCCTCCTGGCTCAGTAGCCGCCGGCGGCGGGCCAGCGCGCAGAGCAGGTACAGCGGCAGCGAGAAGACCTCGAGCGCGATGAACATGGTCAGCAGGTCGTTCGCCGCCACGAAGATCAGCATGCCGCCGATGGCGAACGAGGTCAGCGGGTAGACCTCGGTGAGGCCGTTCTTGCCCTCGGCCTGTCGCCGGTCGTCGGACGACTCGGCGGTGACCGCGGCCTGGGCGACGAACGCCCCGCCCCGCTCCACCGAGCGCTCGCCGATGAGCAGCAACGCCATCGCCGCGAGGACCAGGATCGCGCCCTGCAGGAAGAGCGTCGGCCCGTCCACCGCGATCGCCCCACCGATCGTGATCTTCCGCGCGTCGGCCGCCAGCACCACCATGGTCAGCGCGGCGAGCACCGCCAGCAGTGCCATCGTCAGCTGGACCACGTGCCGGAGCCGGCGGGGCACGAACGCCTCGACCAGCACGCCCAGCAGCGCGGCGCCCAGCATGATCAGAGTGGGAGCGAGCGCCCCGTAGTCGATCGACGGCAGTTTCAGCTCGGTCACTGGGCCGGCCTTTCGTTCGCGACTGCGGGGCTCGCGAGGTCACTCCTCGCGCTCACCGACACAGACCTTACGTTCGCGACTGCGGGGCTCACTTTGCCGCCTCCTGGACGGTGCCGCCCGAGGTCGGGGCGGGGTCGGTCCGGCCGACGTCCTGCATGGTCGCCTGGACGGCCGGGTTGATCACGTCGGTGACCGGCTTCGGGTAGAAGCCGAGCAGCAGGATCAGTGCGATCAGCGGGGCGACCACGAACTTCTCGCGCAGGTTGAGGTCGCGCCGCATGCCGTCGATCTGGGTCAGCGCCGGGTTGAGCGTGCCCTGGGTGGTGCGCTGCACCATCCACAGCACGTACGCGGCCGCCAGGATGATGCCGAGCGTGGCGATCACCGCGACCGGCTTGTTCACCGTGAACGTGCCGATCAGCACCAGGAACTCGGAGACGAACGGCGCGGTGCCGGGCAGCGCGAGTGAGGCCAGACCGGCGAAGAAGAGCACCCCGGCCAGGACCGGCACCAGCTTGCCGGCACCGCCGAAGTCGCTGATCAGCGCCGAGCCCCGCCGGGCGATGAGCATGCCCACCACCAGGAAGAGCAGGCCGGTGGCGAGCCCGTGGTTGACCATGTAGAGCACCGCGCCGGTGCCGGCCTGGGTGGTGAAGGCGAAGATGCCCACCCCGATGAAGCCGAAGTGCGCGATCGAGGTGTACGACACCAGCCGCTTCAGGTCGTTCTGGCCGACGGCCAGCAGCGCGGCGTAGATGATGCCGATCACGCCCAGCGCCAGCGCCCACGGGGCGAACCACTTGGCCGCGTCCGGGAACAGCGGCAGGCAGTAGCGCAGGATCCCGAAGGTGCCGACCTTGTCGAGCACGCCGACGAGCAGCGCCGCCGCGCCCGCCGGGGCCGCACCACCGGCGTCCGGCAGCCAGGTGTGGAACGGGAAGAACGGCGCCTTGATCGCGAACGCGAGGAAGAAGCCGAGGAACAGCCAGCGCTCCGTGCCGGTGGTGATGTCCACCTGGGACAGCGCCTGCCAGTCGAAGGTCTTCCCGCCGACGACCCAGAGGCCGATCACCGCGGCGAGCATGAACAGACCGCCGACCAGCGAGTAGAGGAAGAACTTCACGGCCGCGTACTGCCGCTGGTGCCCGCCGTAGCTGCCGATGAGGAAGTACATCGGCACCAGCATGACCTCGAAGAACACGTAGAACAGGAAGACGTCGGCGGCGGCGAAGACGCCGATCATCGTGCACTCGAGGACGAGCAGCAGGGCGAAGTAGACCGGCACCGACCGCTTGGACGACTCGGCGTCGTGCCAGGACGCCAGGATCACCAGCGGCACGAGCACCGCGATCAGCATCAGCATCACCAACGCGATGCCGTCGGCGGCGAAGGTGAAGTTGACGCCCCAGTTCGGGATCCACGCGTAGGACTCGCGGAACTGGAAGCGCTCACCGCCGACCTTGAAGGTCACCCACATGACCACCGACAGCGCCAGCACCAGCAGCGACCAGCCGAGCGCCACCTGCTTGGCCAGCTCCGGCCGGCTGCGCGGCAGGAAGGCCACCACCAGGGCGCCGACCAGCGGTGCCACGGTGAGCACCGAGAGGAACGGGAAGTCGGACATTATGCGGCCTTACCTCCGTCGTCACTGCGCGGTCCGCCGGTGACGGCCGCCTGGAAGAGGTCGATCACGCCAGCCACCCCGCCTCGACGGCCAGGAACGCCGCCAGGACCAGCAGCGCGCCGGTCAGGATCGAGGTGGCGTACGACCGGACGAAGCCCGTCTGGAGCCGCCGGAGCCGACCCGAGCCGCCACCGATCCCCGCCGCCAGGCCGTTGACCAGCCCGTCGATGCCCCGGTTGTCCAGGTAGACCAGTGCCCGGGTGAGGAAGATGCCCGGCTTCTCGAAGACCGCCTCGTTGACCGCGTCCGTGTAGAGGTTGCGGCGGGCGGCGGTGACCAGCACCCCGGCCGGCTGCGGCGCGGTGGCCGTGCCGTTGCGGAAGAGGAACCAGGCCAGGCCCGCGCCGAGGACGGTGACCAGCAGCGAGAGCACGGTGATCACGGTGTGCGAGAGCACCGCGTGGTGCCCCTCCTCCTGGGCGCCCAGCCCGGCGGTGGCCTGCAGCCAGTCCGGTACGGAGGTGGCGAGCAGGAAACCGGCCCCGACCGAACCCGCGGCGAGCAGGATCAGCGGGATGGTCATCAGCCTGGGCGACTCGTGCGGGTGCTCGATGTCCTCCGTCCAGCGCTTCGGCCCGTGGAAGGTGAGCACGAAGAGCCGGGTCATGTAGAACGCGGTGAGCCCGGCGCCGAGCAGCGCGGCCATGCCGAAGAGCCAGGCCGTCCAGTCGTCCCGCTCGAACGCGGCCACGATGATCGGCTCCTTGGAGAAGAAGCCGGAGAACGGGAACATGCCGATGATGGCGAGCCAGCCCATCATGAAGGTGATCCAGGTGATCTTCATGTGCTTCGACAGCCCGCCGAAGCGCCGGATGTCGACCTGGTCCTTCATGCCGTGCATGACCGAGCCGGCGCCGAGGAACATGTTGGCCTTGAAGAAGCCGTGCGCCAGCAGGTGCACGATCGCCAGGGCGTACGCCCCGCCGCCGAGGCCGACGCCGAGGAACATGTAGCCGATCTGGCTCACCGTCGACCAGGCCAGCACCCGCTTGATGTCGTCCTTGGCCGCGCCGATGATGCAGCCGATCAGCAGCGTCAGCACACCGACGCTCACCACGACGAGCTGGAGCGTGGAGTTGGCCGAGAAGATCGGGTTCGACCGGGCGATCAGGTAGACGCCGGCGGTGACCATGGTGGCGGCGTGGATGAGCGCCGACACGGGCGTCGGGCCCTCCATCGCGTCCGGCAGCCACGCCTGGAGCGGGAACTGGCCGGACTTGCCGGTCGCGCCGAGCAGCAGCAGCAGGCCGAGCACCAGCACCGTGGTCGCGGTCAGCGAGCCGACCCCGTTGAAGACCTCGTCGTACTGGGTGGTGCCGAGGGTGGCGAACATGATGAAGATGCCGATCGCCAGGCCGGCGTCGCCGACCCGGTTCATCAGGAACGCCTTCTTGCCGGCGGTGGCGGCGCTGGGCCGCTCGTACCAGAAGGAGATCAGCAGGTAAGACGCCACACCGACGCCCTCCCAGCCGAAGTAGAGCATCACGTAGTTGTTGCCCAGCACCAGCAGCAGCATGGCGGCGACGAACAGGTTGAAGTAGGCGAAGAACCGCCGACGTCCCGCGTCGTGCGCCATGTACTCGACCGCGTAGAGGTGGATCAGGAAGCCCACCCCGGTGATCAGCAGCACGAAGACGGCGGCCAGCGGGTCGAACAGCAGACCGAAGTCCACCCGCAGGTCGCCGACCGTGATGAAGTCCCACAGGCTCAGCTCGACCGACTTGTTCTCCAGGCCACGCAGCTGGAGGAAGTAGGTCAGGCCCAGCACGAACGCGGCGCCGATGGCGGCCACCCCGAGCCAGTGCCCCCAGCGGTCCGCCCGCCGGCCGAGCAGCAGCAGGACCGCCGCGCTGACCAGCGGGATCGCCACCAGCAGCCAGACGCTGCCCAGCAGCCCGTCCGCCGTCGCGTAGGCGACGGTGCCCACCGGCTCAGCCGGGGCGTTCGTCAGAATCGTTCCCACCGCAGGACCCCTCAGTACTTCAGCAGGTTGGCGTCGTCGACACTCGCGGAGCGTCGGGTCCGGAAGATCGCCATGATGATCGCGAGCCCGACCACGACCTCGGCCGCCGCCACCACCATCACGAAGAACGCCATGATCTGGCCGTTGAGGTCACCGTTGATCCGGCTGAAGGTGACCAGCGTCAGGTTGGCCGCGTTGAGCATCAGCTCGATGCACATGAAGAGCACGATCGCGTTGCGCCGGATCAGCACCCCGACCGCGCCGATGGTGAAGAGCACCGCGGCCAGCACCAGGTAGTAGTCGGGCGTCACTTGTCCGTCCCCTTCAGCGTGGTCTCCCGGTCGGTCAGCTCCCGCACCGGCAGGATGTCCGGGGTGCTCCGATCGGTCAGCCGGCCGTCCGGCAGGCGGGCCGGGGTCGCCACGGAGGAGGAGGTCGCGAAGACACCCGGGCCGGGCTTCGGGCCCGGGTAGTTGCCCGGGGCGAAGCGCTCCCGCATCGTCCTCGGCTGGTCCATCCGGTCCTCCTTGCGCCGCTCGAGGTGGGCCAGGACCATCGCACCGATCGCGGCCGTGATGAGCAGCGCCGAGGTGAGCTCGAAGGCGAAGACGTACTTGGTGAAGAGCAGCCGCGCGATGCCCTGCACGTTGCCCTCGGCGTTGGCCTGCCCCAGGCCGACGGCCGTGGTGCCCTCCAGCGCGCGCCACAGCCCGCCGCCGACCAGGCCGGCGAAGCCGAGCCCGAGCACCACCGCGGCCACCCGCTGGCCCCGCAGCGTCTCGATCAACGAATCCGAGGCGTCGCGGCCGACCAGCATGAGCACGAAGAGGAACAGCATCATGATGGCGCCGGTGTAGACGATGATCTGCACCATGCCGATGAACGGTCCGGCCTGCAGCACGTAGAACACGCCCAGGCAGAGCATGGTCAGCACCAGCCACAGGGCCGAGTGCACGGCGTTGCGCGCCGCGACCATCCCGATCGCGCCGATCAGCGCCAGCGGGGCCAGGATGTAGAAGGTCACCTGCTCCCCGCCGGAGACCCCGCCCGCCGCGGCGAGCACCGTCTGCGTGGTCATGCTCCGTCCCCCTTGGCGGCCGCCGCCCGCTGGGCGTGCTGCTCGGCACCGGGGAAGGTCACACCGGGGTGCTCCTCCACCTGGTACCGGCCCGGGTTGTCGGCCGAGTGCTCCGCCCCGGCCGAGGTGCCCGGGTTGGTCAGCGCGCCGACGTAGTAGTCCTTCTCGCTGTCGCCCAACCGCATCGGGTGCGGCGGCTGCTCCATGCCCGGCAGCAGCGGCGCGAGCAGCTGCTCCTTCGTGAAGATCAGATCCTGCCGGTTGTCCCGGGCCAGCTCGTACTCGTTGCTCATGGTGAGCGAACGGGTCGGGCAGGCCTCGATGCACAGCCCGCAGAAGATGCAGCGGGCGTAGTTGATCTGGTAGATGCTGGCGTACCGCTCACCCGGCGAGAAGCGCTGCTCGTCGGTGTTGTCGCCACCCTCGACGTAGATCGCGTCCGCCGGGCAGGCCCAGGCGCACAGCTCGCAGCCGATGCACTTCTCCAGCCCGTCCGGGTGCCGGTTGAGGATGTGCCGCCCGTGGTAGCGCGGCGCCGACACCGGCGGCTTGAACGGGTAGTCGGTGGTGACGACCTTCTTGAACATGTGCGAGAAGGTGACACCGAAGCCCTTGAACGTTCCGGTGATCGCGCCCACGTCACACCTCCCTGGAGTCCGGGCCGGCGGCGATGTTGGCCGGCTCCCGCTCGGCGACCACGCGCCTGGTGCGCGGGCTCGGTGGTACCTGCAGGTCCATCGGGGGCAGCGGGAAGCTGCCGTGCGGTCGGTCGTTGACCTGCTCCTGGACCGTCGGCTTCGGCTGCGGCTTGCGGCTCGGCCAGAGCAGCGTCGCGAGCAGCAGGATGCCGGCGGGGATACCGACGGCGATCAGCTTGCCGCGCGAGTCCCAGTCCTCGATCGAACGCAGGCCGGCCAGGACCAGGATCCAGACCAGGTTGATCGGGAGCAGGACCTTCCAGCCGAAGCGCATGAACTGGTCGTAGCGCAGCCGGGGCAGCGTGCCCCGCAGCCAGACGAAGACGAACACCAGCATGACGACCTTGGCGAAGAACCACAGCATCGGCCACCAGCCGGAGTTGGCGCCGGCCCAGAAGCTGGTGATCGGCCACGGTGCGTGCCAGCCGCCGAGGAAGAGCGTCACGGTGAACGCCGACATCGTCACCATCGCGACGTACTCGCTGAGCATGAAGAGCGCGAACTTCAGCGAGCTGTACTCCGTCTGGAAGCCCGCCACCAGCTCCGACTCCGCCTCGGGCAGGTCGAACGGCGCCCGGTTCGTCTCACCGACGATGGCGATGAAGAACATGATGAAGCTGGGGAGCAGCAGGATCGCGTACCAGCCCGGGGCCGGAACCTCGAAGCCGCCGATGCTCAGCCGGGTGCCGTCGCCCTGGGCGGCGACGATCCCGCTGGTCGACATGGTGCCGGCGGTCATGAAGACCGCGACGACGCTCAGGCCCATCGTGACCTCGTAGGAGACCAGCTGGGCGGCGGAGCGCAGACCGCCGAGGAGCGGGTACGTGGAGCCGCTGGCCCAGCCGCCGAGCACGATGCCGTACACGGCCAGCGAGGAGAAGGCCAGCACCACGAGCACCGCCACCGGCACGTCGGTGACCTGCAGCGGCGTCCGGTGCCCGAAGATGCTGACCATCGGCCCGAACGGGATCACCGACAGCGCGGTGACCGCGCAGACCACCGAGATCACCGGGGCGAAGAAGTAGACGACCTTGTCGGCGGCCCGCGGGAGGATGTCCTCCTTGAAGGCCAGCTTCAGACCGTCGGCGAGGGTCTGCAGCAGGCCGAACGGGCCGGCCTGGTTGGGGCCGGGCCGCACCGCCATGCGGCCCACGACCCGGCGCTCGAACCAGACGCCGAGCAGCGTGGCCAGCACGGCGACGACGAACGCGAAGACGATCTTGCCGAGGACCAGCCACCAGGGGTCCCGGCCGAAGTCGGCCAGCGTCGGATCCTGGGCCAGGTAGACCGCGTTCACTGCTGTACACCCCCTGCGTTGAGGAGCGGGCCCGGACGGTCCGCCGTGTCGGCGGCGACCGCGGCGGCGGAGATCCGCACGAGCGCTCCGGACGTCGCGCCGAGGCTGCGCCGCACCGTCGAGCCGGGCGAGTTGGTCGGCAGCCAGACGACGCCGTCCGGCATCTCGGTGATCGCCGCCGGCAGGGTCAGCGCCCCCCGGTCGGTGCCCACCGTCACCGGGTCGCCGTCGGCGACGCCGAGCGCCTCCGCGGTGCCCTTGCCCAGCCGGACCACCGGCGGGCGGGCGGTGCCGGCGAGGTACTCGTCGCCGTCGATCAGGCTGCCCAGGTCGATCAGCTGGTGCCAGGTGGCGAGCACCGCCTCACCGGCGCCCGGCTCCCGCACCGCGGCCGGCTCGACCGACGGGGCGGAGGGGCGGTCGGTGCGGGTGCGCGGCAGCGCACCCAGCTCGCGCCGGACGCTGAGCACGTCACCCGTGCCGAGCTGCACGTCGAGCTGCGCGGCGAGCGCGTCCAGCACGCGGCCGTCCGTCATCGCGGCGGTGCTCAGCACCGCTTCGAAGGTGCGCAGCCGACCCTCCCAGTCCAGGAAGCTGCCGGCCTTCTCGGCCACCGGGGCGACGGGGAGGACCACGTCGGCCCGTCGGGCCACCGCGCTCATCCGCAGCTCCAGGCTGACCAGGAACGGCACCTCGTCCAGGGCCTTCTCGGCCAGTCGCGGGTCGGCCAGGTCGGCCGGGTCGACCCCGGCCACCACCAGCGCGCCGAGCTGGCCGCCGGCGGCGGCGGCGAGGATGCCGTCGGTGTCCCGGCCGGCCTGGCTCGGGATGACCCCGGCGGGGATGTCCCACGCCTCGCCCAGCTCCGCCCGCCCGGCCGGCTCGTTGACGAGGCGGCCGCCGGGAAGCAGGTTGGGCAGGCAGCCCGCGTCGACCGCGCCCCGGTCACCCGCGCGCCGCGGCACCCAGGCCAGCTTCGCCCCGGTACGCCGGGCCACGTCGGCCGCCGCGGAGAGGCCGCCCGGCACGCTGGCCAGCCGCTCGCCCACGATCAGGATCGCCCCCTCGGCGCTGAGCGCCTCGGCGACGGTCGCGTGCTCGGCGAGCACGCTCGCCTCCTCGCCCGGCACCACCCGGGCCAGCTTGGCACCGAGCTTCTCCAGGCCGCGGGTGGCGAACGGCGCGATCGCGTACACCGTCAGCTTCTTCTTCAGGTACGCCTTGCGCAGCCGCAGGAAGAGGATCGGGCACTCCTCCTCCGGCTCCAGCCCGACCAGCACCACCGCCGGCGCCTTCTCCACGTCGGCGTAGGTGACGTCGGTGACCCCGGCGACCGAGCTGGCCAGGAAGTCGGTCTCCTCGCGGGAGACCGGCCGGGCCCGGAAGTCGATGTCGTTGGTGTTGAGCGCGACCCGGGCGAACTTCGCGTACGCGTAGGCGTCCTCGACGGTCAGCCGGCCGCCGGTGAGCACCGCGGTGCCCTGCCCGCCGTCCCGCGCCGCACGCAGCCCCTCGGCGGCGACGGCCAGCGCCTCGCTCCACGCCGCCTCACGCAGCTCGCCGGTCTGCGGGTCGCGGACCAGCGGGGTGGTGAGCCGGTCGAAGGCGCGGGTGTACTGGAAGCCCCACCGCCCCTTGTCGCAGTTCCACTCCTCGTTCACCGCCGGGTCGTCGCCGGCCAGCCGGCGCAGCACCTTGCCCCGTCGCCAGTCGGTGCGCTGGGCGCAGCCGGCCGAGCAGTGCTCGCAGACGCTCGGGGAGGAGACCAGGTCGAACGGCCGGGCCCGGAACCGGTACTGGGTGCCGGTCAGCGCGCCGACCGGGCAGATCTGCACCGTGTTGCCGGAGAAGTACGAGTTGAAGGGCACGTCCCCGGAGTCGGCCTCGTCGGCGCCGGGGCAGCTCGCGCCCACGTCCACGCCGTAGTCCTCGTCCCGGTAGATGTTGATCTCCTCGGCGGACGACCGGCCCATCAGGTCGATGAACTTGTCGCCGGCGATCTCCTCGGAGAACCGGGTGCAGCGCTGGCAGAGCACGCAGCGCTCGCGGTCGAGCAGCACCTGCGTGCTGATCGGCAGCGGCTTCGGGTACTCCCGCTTGTGCTCGTGGAACCGCGAGTCGGCGCGCCCGGTGGACATCGCCTGGTTCTGCAGCGGGCACTCACCGCCCTTGTCGCACATCGGGCAGTCGAGCGGGTGGTTGAGCAGGAGCAGCTCCATGACCCCCTCCTGCGCCTTCTTGGCGACCGGGGAGGTGAGCTGGGTACGCACCACCATGCCCTCGGCGACGGTCTGGGTGCAGGAGGCGACGGGCTTGCGCTGCCCCTCCACCTCGACCAGGCACTGCCGGCACGCGCCGGCGGGCGCCAGCAGCGGGTGGTCGCAGAACCGGGGGATCTCGGTGCCCAGCTGCTCGGCGACCCGGATCAGCAGCGCCCCCTTGGGGGCGGTGACCTCGACGCCGTCGATGGTGAGGGTGACGGTCTCGGTCTGCTTCGCTACGTCGGTCACAGTGCTTGCCTTTCGCTCGCGACTGCGGGGCTCGCGCCGCTCACTCCTCGCGCTCGCATCAGTGCGCTCCCACTAGCTGCTTGTCCGACAGCTTCGGCGCGGTACGTCCCTCGATGTAGTCGAGGTAGTCCTGCTTGAAGTACTTCAGCGACGAGGTCACCGAGCTGGTCGCGCCGTCACCGAGACCGCAAAACGAGCGGCCGAGGATGTTGTCGCAGGTGTCCAGCAGGGTGTCCAGGTCCTCGTGGGTGCCCTGACCGGCGAGGATCCGCCGGTAGACCCGGACCATCCAGTAGTTGCCCTCGCGGCACGGGGTGCACTTGCCGCACGACTCGTGGTGGTAGAACTCCAGCCACCGGTAGGTCGCGTAGACCGGGCAGTCCTGGTCGGAGAAGATCTGGGTGGCCGTGGTGCCGAGGATCGAGCCGGCCGCCGCCACCCCCTCGAAGTCGAGCGGCACGTCCAGGTGCTCGGCGGTGAGCAGCGGCGTCGACGAGCCGCCCGGCGTCCAGAACCTCAGGTCGTGGCCGGGCTGCATGCCGCCGGCCAGCTCGATCAGCTCCCGCAGGGTGACGCCCATGCCGCACTCGTACTGGCCGGGGTTGGCGATCCGGCCGGAGAGCGAGTAGATCATCGGGCCGGACGACTTCTCCGTGCCCATGGTCTTCCACCAGTCGGCGCCGCCCAGCACGATGTAGGGCACGCTGGCGATGGTGCCGACGTTGTTGACCACCGTCGGGCTCGCGTACAGGCCGTGGGTGGCCGGGAACGGCGGGCGCAGCCGGGGCTGACCCCGAAAGCCCTCCAGCGAGTCCAGCAGCGCGGTCTCCTCGCCGCAGATGTACGCCCCGGCGCCCGAGTGCACCACCAGCTCCAGGTCGTACCCCGAGCCGAGGATGTTCCGGCCGAGGTAGCCCTTGGCGGTCGCCTCCCGCACGGCGTTGCGCAGCCGGCGTGCGGCGTGCACCGCCTCGCCGCGGATGTAGATGTAGGCGCGGTTGGCCCGGATCGCGTACGAGGCGATGATCACGCCCTCGACGAGCGCGTGCGGGTCGTGCGTCATCAGCGGGAGGTCCTTGCAGGTGCCCGGCTCCCCCTCGTCGGCGTTCACCACGAGGTAGTGCGGCTTGCCGTCGCCCTGCGGGATGAAGCCCCACTTGAGACCGGTCGGGAAGCCGGCGCCGCCGCGACCGCGCAGGCCCGAGTCCTTGATGAGCTGGATCAGGTCGTCCGGGTGCGCCTTGAGCGCCTTGCGCAGGGCCGCGTAGCCGTCGAGCTTCTCGTAGGTGCCGATCCGCCAGGCGTCCGGCGACAGCCAGCGCTTGGTGAGTACCGGCGTCAGCTTGGCCAGGGTCTCCGGCCGGGGAGTGGTCACTTCTGGACCCCCGTCTCGCTCGCGACGGCGGAACCCGCGCCACCGGCGCCGGCTCCCGCCTCGGCTTCCTTGAGGTTGCGCTCCTGCGCCCCGGCCTCGTCGCCGGCGGGCTTTCCGTCGCCGGCAGGCGCGCCGACCGCCGCGCCGGCGGTCTGCGCCTCCTGCGCGTCGCGGGGGGCCGGCGGCGTGCCGTCCACCGGAACCTTGGTGCCGGGCGCGTCCGGCACGGCGGTCGCCGCGTCGGGCTGCCGGGTCTCGGCGGCCCGCACCTCGGGCGACTTGTCGTCCGGCGCCTTCACGTCCCGGGTGGTGCTGCCGGTCGCCTCGGCCGCGGGGGCCCGCTCGCCGGTGCCGGCGCTGCCGGCACCCGTGGCGCGCTTGGCGTCGCCGCTCGGGGCAGGGGTGGCCCTGGTCGGCTCGGGGGCCGGCTTCGCCGCCTCGCTGCGGGCCTTCGCCTCGGCGGCGGCCTTGTCGGCCTCGGCCTTGCTCCGGATCGGGGTGTTCGGGTCGAAGCCGGGCACCGAGATGCCGTGCTCCTGCGCGAGCCGCAGCCCCCGCAGGGTGGGCTCTCCCGGGCCGCCGTCGGCGACCGCGCCCTCCCGCTCGTCGGCGAAGCCGGCGAGCTGCACCGCCATCTCCTTCAGCGTGCAGAGCCGGGCGCCCCGGGTCGGCATCGGCCGGCCGCCGGCGCGCAGCTCGTCGACCACGCCGCGCGCGGTCTGCGGGTCCACCCCGTCGAAGAAGTCGTAGTTGACGGTCATCACCGGGCCGTAGTCGCACGCCGCCAGGCACTCGGCGTGCTCCAGGGTGATCTTCCCGTCGGCGGTGGTCTCGTCGTGCCCCACGCCGAGGTGCTCGGCGAGGGTGTCGTAGACCTCCTGGCCACCGAGCACGTTGCACATCGTGTTGGTGCAGACGCTCACCAGGTAGTCGCCGGTCGGCCGGCGCTTGTACATGGTGTAGAAGGTGGCGACGGCCCCGACCTGGGCCTTGTTCAGGCCCAGCACCTCGGCGCAGAACGCCACGCCGGCCGGGGAGACGTAGCCCTCCTCGGCCTGCACGAGGTGCAGCAGCGGCAGCAGCGCCGACCGGGACCGGTCGGCCGGGTAGCGGGCGATGATCTCCCGTGCCCGTTCGCGGGTCTCGTCAGTGAAAACACTCATCGGTCACAACCACCCATCACGGGGTCCAGCGAGGCGCCGCCGGCGATCACGTCGGCGATCAGGCCGCCCTCGGCCATCGCCGGGAGGGCCTGGAGGTTGACGAAGCTCGGCTCCCGGTAGTGCACCCGGTACGGCCGGGTGCCACCGTCGGAGACGGCGTGCACGCCCAGCTCACCGCGGGGCGACTCGATGCCGACGTAGACCTGGCCCGGCGGCACCCGGAAACCCTCGGTGACGAGCTTGAAGTGGTGGATCAGCGACTCCATCGACTGACCCATGATCTTCGCGACGTGCTCCAGCGAGTTGCCCATGCCGTCGATGCCGATGGCGAGCTGCGCCGGCCAGGCGATCTTCTTGTCGGCCACCATCACCGGGCCCGGCCGGAGCCGGTCCAGCGCCTGCTCGACGAGCTTGAGCGACTCCCGGATCTCGGCGAGCCGAACCACGTAGCGGCCCCACACGTCGCCGTCGGTGTGCGTCGGCACGTCGAACTCGTACGTCTCGTAGCCGCAGTACGGCATGGTCTTGCGCAGGTCCCAGGCCAGGCCGGCGGAGCGCAGCACCGGGCCGGTCACGCCGAGCGCGACGCAGCCGGTCACGTCGAGCACCGCGACGTTCTTCGTCCGCTCGAGCCAGATGGGCTGCCCGGAGAGGAGGTTCTCGTACTCCTTGAGCCTCTTCGGCAGCAGCTTCAGGAACTCGCGGATCTTGACGATCGCCTCGTCCGGCACGTCCTGCGCCACGCCGCCCGGTCGGACGTACGCGTGGTTCATCCGCAGACCGGTGATGATCTCGAAGATCTCCAGGATGTACTCACGCTCGCGGAAGCCGTAGAGCATCATGTTGATCGCGCCCAGCTCCATGGCGGTGGTGGCCAGCCAGACCAGGTGCGAGGAGATCCGGTTCAGCTCCATCATCAGGACCCGGATGGTGTTCGCCCGCTCGGTGACCTGCTCGGAGATCCCGAGCAGCTTCTCCACCGCCAGCGCGTAACCCGTCTCGTTGAAGATCGGGGCGAGGTAGTCCATCCGGGTCACGAAGGTGCTGCCCTGGACCCAGTTGCGGTATTCGAGGTTCTTCTCGATGCCGGTGTGCAGGTAGCCGACGACCGAGCGGGCCTCGCGGACCGTCTCGCCCTCCAGCTCCAGGATCAGCCGGAGCACGCCGTGCGTCGACGGGTGCTGCGGACCCATGTTGACGACGATCCGCTCGTCGTTGATCGGGTCGGTCCCCGACACGACGCTGTCCCAGTCGCCACCGGTGACGGTGAAGACCTTGCCCTCGGCGGTTTCGCGCTCGGTGGCGTAGTTCGACGTGCTCACTGGTAGGACCTCCTCCGGTCCGGCGGCGGAATCTCAGCGCCCTTGTACTCGACGGGCACGCCGCCGAGGGGATAGTCCTTGCGCTGCGGGTGCCCCTCCCAGTCGTCCGGCATGAGGATCCGGGTCAGGTTGGGGTGGCCGTCGAAGACGATGCCGAACATGTCGTACGCCTCGCGCTCCTGCCAGTCCGCCGTCGGGTAGATCGACGTGACGCTCGGCAGGTGCGGGGCCTCGACGGAGACCGCGGCCTCCAGCCGCACCGTGCGGCGGTAGGTCATCGAGGTGAGCTGGTAGACGACGTGCAGGCGGCGGGCGTCGGCGCCGAGGTAGTCCACCCCCGAGACCGACGAGCAGAGCTCGAAGCGCAGCGCCATGTCGTCCCGCATCACCTGGCAGACCTCGGCGATGCGCTCCGGACGGATGTGCAGGGTCAGCTCGCCCCGGTCGACCACGACCTTCTCGATGGCGTCGGCGAAGTCCGGGTAGGCCTCCTCCAGCGCGTCGCGGACCTCGTCGAAGTAGCCCCCGTACGGCCGGAGCGCGTCCTCGATGGTGCGGCGCTGGCGGACGAGGCCGCCGAAGCCGGACACGTCCCCGGAGCCCTGGTTGCCGAACATGCCCCGGCCGGCCGGGCTGGCCGGGGGGTATTCGGCGGGTGCGGTGCTGCTGGCGCCGGCCGGCGTGACCGGTACGGGCACCCCGCCGTCGTCTTTCCTGTCCTGCGGCGCGGTCACTTCTGGACACCCCCGTGCTGGTGCAGGTGGTTCTGGGCCTTCATCCAGTTCTCGATCCGCAGCTGCTCCTCGCGACCCTCACGGACCGCCTTGGTCCATTCGGCCCGCCGGGCCTTGTCGCTGCGGTACGACGACGGCATCGAGCCGTAGGGGACGACCGGGACGTCGCCGCGGGCCTGCCGCGCCTCGAGCATCTTGCGGCCGTTCGGGCCGAGCGGCTCGTGCCCGATCTTCTCGCGCAGCTTGAGGACCGCGTCGATGAGCATCTCGGGCCGGGGCGGGCAGCCGGGCAGGTACATGTCGACCGGGACGACGTGGTCGACGCCCTGCACGATGGCGTAGTTGTTGAACATGCCGCCGCTGCTGGCGCAGACGCCCATCGAGATGACCCAGCGGGGCTCCGCCATCTGGTCGTAGATCTGGCGCAGCACCGGGGCCATCTTCTGGCTCACCCGGCCGGCCACGATCATCAGGTCGGCCTGCCGGGGCGAGGCCCGGAAGACCTCCATGCCCCAGCGGCCCATGTCGTAGTGCGGGCCGCCGGCGGCCATCATCTCGATCGCGCAGCAGGCCAGACCGAAGGTGGCCCCCCAGACCGACGTCTTCCGCGACCAGTTGACCAGCTTCTCCACCGAGGTGAGCAGGACACCGGCGGGGAGCTTCTCCTCGATACCCATCTGAGGTTCCTCCCTCAGTCCCAGTCCAGGCCGCCGCGCCGCCAGACGTAGGCGTAGGCGACGAAGACCGCGACGATGAACAGGACCATCTCCACGAAGCCGAAGATCGGCAGGGCGTCGAACGAGACCGCCCAGGGGTAGAGGAAGATGATCTCGATGTCGAAGACGATGAAGAGCATCGCCGTCAGGTAGAACTTGATCGGGAACCGGCCGCCGCCGACCGGCTGCGGGCTGGGCTCGATGCCGCACTCGTACGCCTCGAGCTTGGCCTTGTTGTAGCGCCGGGGACCGGCGAAGCGGGCAGCGGCCACGGAGAACAGCGCGAAGCCCGTGGCGAGGGCGAACAGCCCGATGATCGGTGCGTAAGGCGAGAGCGACATCGTTTTCTCCTGCTCGTCCTTCCCTGCCCCTGGTCCTTGTCAAAAATCACACTATTCACGTCCCTCGCGACGGTCGTCGGCGGGGGTCGATCTCGCTCGTCCACTCCTGCGGTTCGTCACAGTCCGTGGACGGGGCCGTCACACGCGCTGCCTTCGTTCTCGACCGCAGGGCTCGCGAGCCCACTCCTCGCGTCACACGGCCGGCGCCACTCTCGTCATCGCGTTGATGACGCGGTCCATCGCGTCCCCGTCGCGCGGGTCGGTCAGGTTGGCCAGCAGCTTGAGCACGAAGCGCATGAGCATCGGGTGGGGCATGCCGTGCTTCGTGGCCATCCGCATGATCTCGGGACGGCCGATGAGCTTCACGAAGATGCCGCCGAGCCGGTAGTAGCCGCCGAAGCGGGCCTTCAGCTCCGTCGAGTACGCCGCCAGGGCGCGCTCCCGGTCCGCGCCGGCCGGGCGCGCGAGCGCCTGCACGGCGACCTCCGCGGCCAGCTCGCCGGACTCCATCGCGTACGCGATGCCCTCGCCGTTGAACGGGTTGACCATGCCGCCGGAGTCGCCGACCAGCATCACGCCGCGGGTGTAGTGCGGCACCCGGTTGAACCCCATGGGAAGGGCGGCGCCGAGGATCGGGCCCTCCGCGTTGGCCTCGTCGGTCATGCCCCAGTCGGCGGGCGTGTTGGCCAGCCAGTCGGTGAGCAGCCGGCGGTAGTTGGTCTTGCCGAACGCCGACGAGGAGTTGAGCACGCCGAGGCCGACGTTGACCCGGCCGTCGCCCAGCCCGAAGATCCAGCCGTAGCCGGGCAGCAGGTTGTCGCCGCTGTCCTTGCTGCGCAACTCCAGCCAGGATTCCAGGTAGTTGTCGTCGTGCTTGGCCGGCGAGCGGTAGTAGCGCCGCACGGCGACGCCGATCGGCCGGTCCTCGCGCTTGGCCAGCCCGAGGGCGAGCGGGAAGCGGCCGGAGACGCCGTCGGCCGCGACGACCAGCGGCGCGTGGAAGGTGGCGGGCTCCTTGCCCGGGCCGACCTCCGCCTCCACACCGGTCACCCGGCCGTCGGGGCCCAGCACCGGGCCGGTGACGTTCACGCCGGTGCGCAGCTCGGCGCCGGACTCGACGGCGCGACGGGCGAGCAGGTCGTCGAAGTCGAGCCGGGTGCGCACCAGGCCGTAGTTGGGGAAGCTCGCCAGGTCGGGCCAGTCCAGCTCCAGCCGGACGCCGCCGCCGATGACCCGCAGGCCCCGGTTGTGCAGCCAGCCCGCCTCGGGCGAGGTGTCCACGCCCATCCGGATCAGCTGGCGCACCGCGCGCGGGGTCAGCCCGTCGCCGCAGACCTTCTCCCGGGGGAACTCGGTCTTCTCGAGCAGCAGCACCCGTACGCCGTGCCGAGCCAGGTGGTACGCGGTTGCCGACCCACCGGGACCGGCGCCCACGACGATCACGTCGGCGTCATGTTCCACCGCGGCCATCCCGCGCCTCCTCCCGCATGCTCGTGAAATGCTTCACAAGCCAGACGGTGGGAGTCTATGACCGACGTCAGGACCGGCCCGGACCAGGGGTACCTAACTTGCCGCGGACGCGTCGGCCGAGGTCGGGGGCGGGTCGCCGGGGAGGCGCGTCAGTGCCGGGCGGCGGCCGCCGGGTCCAGGCCGGCGTCGTGCCGGATCGTCTCCGGCAGATGCTCGCGCAGCGCGCCGCCGGCGGCGCGGTCCAGGGCGGCCAGCACCTCGGCCACCACCTGGCGGACGTCGGCGGGATCCGCGCCGGCCAGCTCCTTGAGCTGGGTGATGAGCTCGTTGGCGTCGTCGTCGGTGGCCTCCGCGCCGACCGCTCGGTGTGATCCCGTCATGGGGGCGAGCTTACGGAACAGCGGGGCTCAAAACGGATATTTGCGGAAAAGCCGCCGGATCGGGCTAGACCCGGACCGCGCGGTGCAGCGCCGCGATCCCGCCGGTCAGGTTGCGCCAGGCCACCCTGCCCCAGCCCGCCGCGCCGATCCGGGCGGCCAGGGCGGGCTGGTCGGGCCACGCGCGGATCGACTCCGCCAGGTAGACGTACGCGTCGGGGTTGCTGGAGACGGCACGCGCCACGCTCGGCAGGGAACGCATCAGGTACGACAGGTAGACCGTGCGGAACGCCGGGTTCACCGGGGTGCTGAACTCGCACACCACCAGCCGGCCGCCCGGCCTGGTGACCCGGGCCAGCTCGCGCAGGGCCGCGTCGGTGTCGTTCACGTTGCGCAGCGCGAACGAGATGGTCACCGCGTCGAAGCTGGCGTCGGCGAAGGGCAGCCGCAACGCGTCCCCGGCCAGCAACGGCACCCGGGGACGGGAACTCTTGCCGACGCGCAGCATGCCGAGGGAAAGGTCCGCGCCGACCGCGTACGCACCCGACTGGGCGAGCTCCTCGGTGGAGACGCCGGTGCCGGCCCCCACGTCGAGCACCCGCTCACCCGGCCGCAGGTCGAGCGCGGCGCGGGTGGCCCGCCGCCAGAAGCGGTCCTGCCCGAAGGAGAGGACGGTGTTGGTCAGGTCGTAGCGAGCCGCCACGCCGTCGAACATCGCGGCGACCTCGTGCGGCTGCTTGTCCAGGCTGGCGCGCTGGCCCTGCGGGGTACGGCTCACCCCTCCACTCTGCCAGCCCGGCCGGCGCGGACGGTGGGTGGGTCGACCGCCGGTCATGGAGGCCACACGTGACGCGCGGCCCGGCTCGCCAACGAGGGCAGACCCGGGCCGGACACGGCGGGGGGGCGGGATGGTCGCCCACCCCGCCCCCGGTCGCGGTACGTCAGTCGGTCGACTTCTCGTCGCCGGGCGTCACCAGGACGACCCTGCGCCGACGGGAGAGCAGCAGCAGCGCGCCGCCGGCCAGCAGCACGGCCGCGCCGATGCCGCCGATCAGTCCGGCCTGGACGCCGGTCACCGGCAGTCCGCCGTCGCCACCGCCACCTCCGGTGCCCGGGGTCGTGGTCGGAACCGCGGTGGGTCCACCGGTCGGGGTCGCGGTCGGCGTCGCCGTCGGGGTGGGCGTCGGCTCCCCGGTGGGCGTCGGGCTCGGCTGCGCGGACAGGTCGACGAACGCCTCGAAGACCGTGTGGTTGTCGACCTCGTCGGCCTCGGAGAAGGCCTTGCGCTGTGCCGGGCCGGCCACCCGCGGCTCCTCCTCCGGCTCGCCCTCGGCGACGTCCAGCCCGTACGCGAAGAGGTCGCCCTCCCGGAGCACCGGCTCGGTGACGTCGTCGCCCACCTTCACGGTGACGTCGGCGGTGTAGTACTGCCCACGACGGACGATGACGCCGGCGTCCTCGCAGAACGCCTGCTCCCTGCCGAGGAACACCTGCCGGACGCAGTTCTGCGGCACCGTCACGAAGCTGACGCCCGCCGGGAGGGTGATGCCATAGAAGACGCCGGTCGCGGGCCGGCTGCCGTCGTTGTAGACCGCCCAGTCCAGCGGGACGGTCTCGCCCCGGCGCACCGGCCTCAGGTCCGGCTCGTCGGCCACCGCGCCGTTGACCACGACGTTGCCCTGGACGTCCTGCACCCAGGCGGTGAGGTCGTAGCCGGGCTTCGTCACGGTGACCGGCGCCTCGACGACCTCCTCACCCTTGCTGGTGACGAGCGTCACGACCAGCTCGCCGCCGTTGCCCCGGCCGCCCGTGCTGAACAGCGGGACGCCGAAGTCCTTGCTGGTGCCGGCGGGCAGGTCGCCGAGGGAGCACCGGTAGAGGTTGTCCTCGACGACGTGGCAGCCCTCGGGCACCAGGAAGCCGACGCGCTTCTTCTTGAGCTTGCGGGTGTCCACCCGGTACGAGACGTTCTCCGCCGTGGCCGTGCCGGCGTTCGTGACGGTGAACTTGAACGGCTTGCTCCGGGCCTCGTCGACGCCCTTCGCGAGCTGGGTGCTGAGCGGGGCCATGGCGAGGTCCGGCCCGTCGGCCGCGTGGGCGGGTACGGCGACGGCGGTCAGGCCGCCCGCCGCGAGGAGTGCCACGGCACCGGCGCGGGCCAGGGCCGAACGATGGGACAGGATCATCGGTCACCCCAGGGGGTCAGGGAAGAAGCGGATGGTTGCGGAACCCGCGCGGACGTTATCGAAGGTCGATGCCGCGCGCCAGCAGGCAGATCGTGTTTCCACCGTCCGGCCGATCCGGTGGGCCGGACGGCCGGACGCACAGCGGGGGCGGGATGGTCACCCATCCCGCCCCCGCTGCCGTGCGTTATGTGAACGACCCGCGCGGGTCGATGGAGGACGACCGTCAGGCCGTCGGCTTCTCGTCGCCCGGGGTCACCAGGACGACCCGGCGACGCCGCGCCACCATGAACATGGCCGCGCCCGCGACCAGGACCACGCCGCCGATGCCGCCGATCAGGGTGGTCTGCGCGCCGGTCACCGGCAGGCCGCCGTCGTCGTCACCGCCGCCGCCCGTGCCGCCCTTGGCCGCGACGATCACCGCGTAGCCGTCGGAGTTGTCGGTGGCGTCCACGTCCTTGGCCTGCAGGCCGGTGACGTTCTGCGGCAGGGCCGTGGTCGCCCGCATCCGGGCCGGCGCGGTGCCGACCGGCTCGACGCTGACCAGGCCACCCTTGAGGGCGCCCGGCTTCACGTCCGCGGCCACGTCGAACAGGTGGTAGAAGCCGTAGGCCGAGTAGAGCTTGTCCTCGTCGTTGGTGTCCTCGTCCTGCGGGATCAGCCCGAAGTTGGCGTAGGTGCAGGTGAAGGTGGACTTGTCGGCCGCGTACTCGCAGCCGGACTCCACCTCGGTCGGGGTCACGCCCTTCGGCAGCTTGACGCTGATCTTGAGACCGGCGGCGGCCAGGTCACCCTGGTTGCTGATGAAGTAGGTCAGCGCCGACCGGCCGCCCGCGTGCAGGTCGCCGGAGTAGACCGGGTTGCCGTCGACGACCTTCACGGCCTGCTTGACGTCCTCGGCGACGACCGAGAGGTCCGGCCCGCTGGCGTCCGAGAGGTCCAGCTTGGCGGTCTTGGTGTTGTTCGCCGCGTTGGTGTCGTCCTTCGAGACGAGCTTGAAGGAGAGAGGGGCCTGGTAGGTGCCCTTCACCTCGTTCTTGAACAGGACGACCGGCAGGTCGGTGGTCTCGCCCGGGCCCGGCAGGCCCTTCTCCGTCGCGTAGCAGATGAAGGCGGTCGGCTTCTCCGCGGTGCCCTCCATGTCGCAGCCGTCCTCGACGGCCGGCAAGGCGATGACCTTGTCGAAGTCCACCTTGGACACGTCCACCCGAACGGCCAGCTCGCTCGGGGTGTTCTTGCCGAGGTTGGTCACCTTCGCGTAGGCCAGCTTGCCCTCCGCGTTGGCGGCGACCCGCGTGCCGGCCACCTCGATCGCGAGGTCCGTCTCCGTGCCCGAGGCGTGGGCCGGGCTACCGAGAGCGGTCAACGCGCCGGAGGCGAGCAGCGCGCCAGCGCCGATCCGCGCCAGCGAACGGTTACGGAAGATCATGGAAAGGGTCCCCCCGTTGGGGTGAAGGAAAGGTACGGCCGGGGACGTTAGCGCTAAGCGATCACGCTCGCCACCCCGCAGTTCAGGCGCGTTGAACAGCGTGGCTAAGAATCACTTAAGGAATGCCCGGATTGATATGTCTTGCTGCACCGGACACCCCCGCTCCGGCCCCGAACGGCAACCTAATTGAGATCAACGGACCGCGGGAATTCACCCGATCGGTCAGCCCGCGAAGCCACCGACGGTCACCGTCCGTACGCCCATCGTCCACAAGGCGGGCTGCGCGTACGACGACACCCCACCGCCGCGACGACGGTGGGGTGTCGGGGGTTCGGGGTCGCGCGGTGGCTGCGGACGCCCCGCTCAGCGGGCCTCGACCAGCGGCAGGGACTTCCCGGCGCCGCCGCCCGGCATGGCGATCGAGGAGAAGTGCGAGACCACCCGCTCGTCGGTCGGGTCGTCGGCCGGGGTGTGGTGCACGGCCAGCCGGTTGTAGAGGGTGTCGCGCTGGGCGGGGATCCGGTCGGCCGAGCGGATCATCCCGATCAGCTCGTGCAGGTTGGAGCGGTGCCGCGCGCCGGCCGAGGAGATGACGTTCTCCTCCAGCATGATCGAGCCGAGGTCGTCCACGCCCATGTGCAGGGCGAGCTGCCCGACGTCCTTGCCGGTGGTCAGCCAGGACGCCTGCAGGTGCGGCACCGTCTCGAAGAAGAGCCGGGCCACCGCGACCAGCCGCAGGTACTCCAGGGTGGTGGCCTGCGTACGGCCCTTGAGGTGGTTGTTCTCCGGCTGGTACGTCCAGGGGATGAACGCCCGGAAGCCCTTCGTGCGGTCCTGCACGTCGCGGATCATCCGCAGGTGCTCGATGCGCTCGGCGGCGGTCTCGCCGGTGCCCATCATCATGGTGGCGGTCGACTCGACGCCCTGCCGGTGCGCCAGCTCCATGACCTCCAGCCAGCGCTCGCCCGACTCCTTCAGCGGCGCGATCGCCTTGCGGGGCCGCGCGGGCAGCATCTCCGCGCCGGCGCCGGCGATCGAGTCCAGCCCGGCAGCCTTGATCCGGGCGATGGCCTCGCCGAGGCCGACGCCGGAGACCTTGGCCATGTGCAGGATCTCGCTGGGGCCGATCGAGTGGATGGCGAGCTGCGGGTACGCCTTCTTGACCGAGGAGAAGAGCTCCTCGTAGTACTCCACGCCGTAGTCCGGGTGGTGCCCGCCCTGGAGCATGACCTGGGTGGCGCCCAGCTCGACCGCCTCGCCGCAGCGACGCAGGATCTCCTCGGTCGGGTGGGTCCAGCCCTCCCGGTGCTTCGGGGCCCGGTAGAACGCGCAGAACTTGCACGCCGTCACGCAGACGTTCGTGTAGTTGATGTTGCGGTCGATCAGGTAGGTGACGACGTTGTCCGGGTAGCGCCGTCGGCGCACCGCGTCGGCGGCCTCGCCCAGGGCGTGCAACGGCGCCTCGGTGTAGAGCAGCAGGGCCTCCTCGGGCGTGATCCGCCCGCCGTCCGCGCCGCGCTGCAGGATGTCGTCGATCTCCCGGCTCACACTCACCCCCCGAGCCTACGTCGCCGGGCCCCGGGCCGGCCTCGCCGGACTCCTGTCGACCACGCCACAGGGGTCCCGCCGGGTGGCCGGAGATCGAGGGGCTTACCCGCGCTTTGTCGATCCATTAACATCCGTGAATGACTGTGAACGCGATCTCCCCGACACGCCCTCCCCTACGTCGCAGGGCGCTGCTCGCGCTCGTACCGCTCGGGGCCGCCGCGCTGGCCGTCGCCGCGGCGGCCCGGCCGGCGCGGGCGGCCACGACCCGGACGCCGGAGTGCCTCGCCGACCTGACGGCGGCCTGATGGCCACCATCCCCTGGCTCGCCGACGTGCTGCGCGCCGCCGGCGTCACGGTGGTCGAGCACGGCAACTGGCTCGGCCGGGTCGCCGGCAGCTCGTTCAACCCGATCGGCGTGCTCTGGCACCACACCGCCGCCACCTCCAGCGCCGGCAACCCGCACCCCGCCCTGAACATCTGCATCAACGGCCGCTCCGACCTGCCCGGCCCCCTCTGCCACGCCCTGGTCGACCACCACGGCGTCTTCCACGTCATCTCGGGCGGACGGGCCAACCACGCGGGCGTCAGCCGCGGCAGCGGACCCATACCGGCCGGCGACGGCAACACCCTGATGGTCGGTTGGGAGATCGACTACAACGGCGTCAGCCAGGCCATGACCGGCGCCCAGTACAGCGCCTCCGTGCTCGCCACCGCCGCCGTGCTGCGGCGGCTCGGCCGGGACGCCAGCCACGCCCGGGGCCACCGGGAGACCAGCACCAGCGGCAAGATCGACCCGTCGTTCATCGACCTCGACTCGATGCGTGCCGACGTGGCCCGCCAGCTCGCCGGCAACCCACCCCTCGACCTCACGGAGAACGACATGAAGCTCATCCAGTCACCCGGCCGCGGCATCGCCCTCGTCGGACCCGGCTACTTCCGCCAGCTGCGCAACGACGAGGAGGTGCACGCCGCCGTCGCGCTGGCCGGCAACCCGCTGGTGGGCAACGACCGCCAGTTCGACCTGTGGCGCAGCATCGCCTACGACGGCCAGGTCAAGGCCCCGAGCTGACCACCGCGGCGTGGGGGTCGGCGGAGTCGATGCGGTGCCTGCGCCGACCCCGCCGACCCGGCTGCGTCCCGCCGTCGGGCGGGAGGACCGGTCAGGCGTCGTAGTCGACGGTGAGCCGGTCGGTCGTCGGGCTGGACTGGCAGGTGAGCACGTAGCCGGCGGCCACCTCGTCCGGCTCCAGCGCGTAGTTGCGGGCCATCGTCACCGCGCCGTCGACCACCTTGGCCTTGCAGGTCGAGCAGACCCCGCCCTTGCAGGCGTAGGGCAGCTCGCCGCGCACCTTCAGCGCCGCGTCCAGCACCCGCTCGTCGCGCCGCATCGTGAAACGCGACGACCGGCCGTCCAGCAGGATGGTCACCTCGGCGCCGCCCCCCGGCTCGTCGGATGGGCGCCGCGGCGGGGCCGGGGCCTCGGCGACGTGGAACAGCTCCGTGTGCACCGCCGACTCCGGCACGCCACGCGCGGTGAGCACCTCCCGGGCGTCCACCACCATGTCGTACGGGCCGCAGAGGAACCACTCGTCGACGGTGTCGCCGGGGACGATGGTGTCCAGCAGCCGGCCCAGCCGGTCGGCGTCGATCCGGCCGGAGAGCAGCGGCGACTCGCCCTGCTCCCGGGAGAGCACGTGCACCAGGTGCAGCCGGGTCGGCCACCGGTCCTTCAGGTCGGCCAGTTCCTCGGCGAACATCACCGTGTTCGCCGTGCGGTTGCCGTACACCAGCGTGAACGTGCTGGCCGGCTCGACGGCGAGCGCCGTCGCGACCAGCGCGAGCACCGGGGTGATGCCCGAGCCGGCGACCACCGCGCCGTAGTGGCGGGCCCGCTGCGGCGCGAGGGCCGTGGTGAAGTGCCCGAGCGGCGGCAGCACCTCGATCGTGTCGCCGAAGCGCAGCGCGCCGCAGGCGAACGTGGAGAAGGCGCCGCCGGGGATCTCCCGCACGCCGATCCGCAGCCGGCCGTGCCGGGCCAGGTCGTCGGGCGTGGAGCAGATGGAGTACGACCGCCGCACGTCCTCACCGGCGGCGCCGGGGCGCCGGACGGTGAGGTGCTGGCCGGCGGAGAACGCGAACGTCTCCCGCAACTCCTCCGGCACGGCGAAGGTGACCGCCACGGCGTCGTCGGTGAGCCGGTCGACGGCGGCGACGGGCAACGGGTGGAAGACCGGCCGGCGACGGACCGGGCGGGTGATCGTGACAGTCACAGCGCCTTCAGGTGGTCGAAGGGTTCACGGCAGGAACGGCAGCGCCAGAGCGCCTTGCACGCGGTCGAGCCGAAGCGGCTGACCTGTTCGGTCTCGGGCGAGCCGCAGTGCGGGCAGCGGACGGCGAGGGTCAGCGGCACCACGTTGTCGGCGCGCACGGGCGACGGCGGGGCGATGCCGGCGGCGGCGAGCTTGGCCCGCCCGGCGGCGGAGATCCAGTCGGTGCTCCACGCCGGGCTGTAGACCGTCCGCACGTCGGCGTCGGGGCGGCCGACGGCGGCCAGCGCCCGCCGGATGTCGGCGCGGATCACGTCCATCGCCGGGCAGCCGGTGTAGGTGGGGGTGATGGTCACGACCACCCGGCCGGTGGCCGGGTCCTCGTCGACCGCCCGCAGGATGCCGAGGTCGTCGATGGTGACGACCCGGATCTCCGGATCCACCACCGCCGCCACGGCCTCCCTGGGGTCGCTCACCGGTGCCTCCTCACCAGCGTGCCCCGGGGTGGGCGCGGTGCAGCACCTGCATCTCCGCGAGCAGGTAGGACAGGTGCTCGGTGTGCACGCCGTCCCGCCCGCCGGCCGGCGCCCAGCCGGACTCCGGCCGGGTCAGCGTGGCCGCGTCGAGCACGGCGGCGACGGTGGCGTCGAAGTCGGCCCGCAGGGTGGCCGGGTCGACCGGCGCCGCCGGGTCGGGGGCGAACAGCTCGTGCACGTACGGCCAGACCTGGTCGATGGCCGCCTGCATGCGCCGGTGCGACTCCTCGGTGCCGTCGCCGAGCCGCCGCACCCACAGCGAGGCGTGGTCGAGGTGGTAGGCGGACTCCTTGCGGGCCTTGGCCCCGATCGCCGCCAGCCGCTCGTCGGCGCACCCGGCCAGCGCGGTGTAGAGGGGGAGCTGGTAGGCCGCGAGGAAGAGCAGCTTCGCCATGGTGACCGCGAAGTCGCCGTTGGGCAGCTCCACCAGCAGGCAGTTGCGGAACTCCCGGTCGTCACGCAGGAACGCCAGCGCGTCCTCGTCCCGGCCGGCGCCCTCCAGCTCACCCGCGTACGACAGCAGGAGCCGGGCCGCGCCGAGCTGGTCGAGGGCGATGTTGGCCAGCGCGATGTCCTCCTCCATCTCCGGCGCACGGGTGGTCCACTCGGCCAGCCGCTGCGCCGCGACGAGCGCGTCGTCGCCGAGGGCGAGGGCGAAGTCGAAGGGGCCGTTCACGCCGCCCCCTCGCTCCGCTCGGCGGCGGCGCGAGGCGCCCCGGTGCTGAGCCGAACGGTTCGCTCGCTGCGCTCGCTCACAGGTGGGCCACCCCGTCCGGCACGTCGTAGAAGGTGGGATGGCGGTAGACCTTGTCCGCCGCCGGGTCGAAGAAGGCGTCCTTCTCGTCGGGGCTGGAGGCGGTGATCGCGCCCGCCGGCACCACCCAGATGGAGACGCCCTCCTGGCGGCGGGTGTAGAGGTCCCGCGCGTTGCGCAGGGCCAGCTCGGCGTCGGGCGCGTGCAGGCTGCCGACGTGGGTGTGCGACAGCCCGCGCCGCGCCCGCACGAAGACCTCCCACAAGGGCGAAGGACCGCTCACGCCGCGCTGGTCCTCCGTTCGCTCGCCACGCTCGCTCACGCCGCCACCTTCTCCTTCTTCTCCACCCGCTTGGCGGCGTACGCCGCGGCGGCCTCGCGCACCCAGGCGCCGTCGTCGTGGGCGCGGCGGCGGTGCTCCATCCGCTGCCGGTTGCACGGCCCCTCGCCCTTGATCACCCGCATCAGCTCGTCGTAGTCGGGCTGGGTGAAGTCGTACGACTGGCGCGACTCGTTCCAGCGCAGGTCGGGATCCGGGATCGTCAGGCCGAGGATCTCGGCCTGCTGCACGCACATGTCCACGAAGCGCTGGCGCAGCTCGTCGTTGGAGAAGCGCTTGATCTTCCAGGCCATGGACTGCGCCGAGTGGGTGGAGTCGGTGTCCGGCGGGCCGAACATCGCCAGCGACGGGTACCACCAGCGGTCGAGGGAGTCCTGCGCCATCGCCTTCTGCCCGGGCGTGCCGTGCGCGAGGGTGTGCAGGATCTCGTAGCCCTGCCGCTGGTGGAACGACTCCTCCTTGCAGACCCGGATCATCGCCCGCGCGTAGGGCCCGTAGGAGCAGCGGCACAGCGGGACCTGGTTGACGATGGCGGCGCCGTCCACCAGCCAGCCGATGGCGCCCACGTCGGCCCACGTCAGGGTGGGGTAGTTGAAGATCGAGCTGTACTTCTGCCGGCCGTTGAGCAGCAGCTCGACCAGCTCGTCCCGGCTGATCCCGAGGGTCTCGGCGGCGGCGTAGAGGTAGAGGCCGTGGCCGGCCTCGTCCTGGACCTTGGCCAGCAGGATCGCCTTGCGCTTGAGCGAGGGGGCCCGGCTGATCCAGTTGCCCTCCGGCTGCATGCCGATGATCTCGGAGTGCGCGTGCTGCGCGATCTGCCGGATCAGCGTCCTGCGGTAGGCCTCGGGCATCCAGTCGCGCGGCTCGATCTTCTGGTCGGCGTCGATGACCTCGGCGAAGTACGCCTCGAGGTCCTCGTCCGGGCCGGGGGCGCCACCCCGGCGGCCACGGGCGGCGGCCTCCCGCAGGGCCACCTCCGCCGCCTCGACCTCGCCGAGCAGGCCGCCGCCGGGTGCGTCCTCGGCGGAGAAGTCGTTGCCATACATGGGGTCAAGTGTTACAGCTCGCCGCTTGGGACACCAGAGGGTGTAACAGGTTTCCGGAGACACTTTCCGCACCGGCAGGCGACCGCCGACAGCCGGGCAAACTATGATTTGGGTCACTATGAAAAGGTGAATCCCCCCAACAGCCGCATAGCGGCTCGATATCCCGCCTACATGGCAAGTTGCCAGGTGTCAGGTTCTGGCGCCCCGCCGATCCGCACGTAGACTTCCCCCGTCACACCGATCGGCTGCCGACGATTCGCCCGAGAACCACGGAGGGCGCATCCCCCGGCCCTCGGCGAGCCGCCGATCCGTCCGACAACCAGCCGGTCCCCCCGGCCCTGACATCTGGAGCTCATCCACTCATGCGATCCCGCGTGACCCTGGTGCTCGCCGTCGTGGCGGTCCTCCTCGGTGGCGGCCTGCTCGTCCCGGCCGCGTACGCCCGACTCGCCGGCGACGACGCCCAGAGCGGCGGAAGCGGCGGCGGGAGCGTCGCCGCGCCCGCGCCGATCCCGCCCCCACCCCCGACCCTGGCCGCCGGCCCGGTGGCGGTGGACTTCAAGGGCGAGTTCTTCTCGTGGGCCCTGATGGACCGGGAGTCCGGCGCGATCTCGGGGTCGAAGAACATGGCCTCGACCAGCTCCACCGAATCGATGATCAAGGCCTGGTTCGCGGCGGACTACCTCCGCCAACTCGGCGACAAGCCGCTGCCGGCCGAGCGCAGGAAGCAGATCACCACCGCCATCCGGGACAGCAACGACGACGCCGCCAATGCCCTCTACGGCGCGGTGGGCCGGGCCGCCACGATCAAGCGGATGATCAGCACCTGCGAACTCACCGACACCAAGCCGGGCAATGTGCCCGGCTACGTGGGCTGGTGGAGCTTCACCCGGATGTCCCCGCGCGACGCCGTCCGGCTCGGCGACTGCATCGCCGACGGCACGGCCGCCGGCCCCAAGTGGACGAAGCTCCTGCTGGACGAGATGAGCAAGGTCAGGGGCAGCACGGCCGCCAAGGACCAGAAGGCCCGTTCCGGCGGTGGCCGCTGGGGCATCATCGACGGCCTGCCCGCCACCATCAAGGCCCAGGGCCCGGTCAGCATGAAGAACGGCTGGACCCCGCTCAACTACGACGGCAACTGGCACGTCAGCTGCCTCGCCGTGACGGAGAAGTGGAGCCTCGCGGTGATGCTGCGCTACCCGCAGAAGAGCGGGCTCGACTACGGCGCCCGGGTCTGCGCGAGTGTCGCCACGCAGCTCGTCACGCCGCAGCCGGGCGCCGCTCTCAAGGTGCCGCAGCAGCCCGCCGGGAAGCTCTGATGGGGCGACAGCGCCGGGCCGCCGGGCCGGCCGACGCCTCCCCCGGCAAGCTGATCGCCATCGCGGTGGTCCTCATCGGCCTGGTGCTCGTCTCGCTGCGGCTGCTGCCGGGCTCGCCGTTCGAGTCCCGCGCCGCCGCGGAGTGGGGCGCCCCCGCCGGCCCGGCCGAGCGCGGCACCGGAGCACCGAGCGACCGCAACTCGCGCCCGTCACCGACGCCGAGCCCCACCCCGAAGCCGCTGCCGTTCCAGGCGAAGGACCTCGACCTGGACATCGAGGGCTGGTACTCCTGGAGCGTCCTCGACCGCCGCAGCGGGGAGATCATCGGCTCGGACAACATGGACGAGACCAGCACCACCGCGTCGCTGATCAAGGCCTGGATCGTCGCCGACTACCTGCGCCGCGCCGACGACGCCGGCCAGACCCCGAGCGCCGCCAGACTCGCCGACGCCACGAAGATCATCCGGGACAGCGACAACACCCGGGCCGAGCAGTTCTACGACACGGTCGGCCGGTCCGCCTCGATCAAGCGGCTGATCTCCCTGTGCGAGCTGACCGACAGCAAGGTCGCCGCCGACGGCGGCTGGAGCCGCACCGCGCTCTCCCCCCGCGACACCGCCCGGATGGGCGCCTGCATCGCCGACGGCCGCGCCGCGGGACCGAAGTGGACCAAGTGGCTGATCGACGAGATGCGGCTGGTCCGGGGCGGCGGCGACTTCGGCATCCGCAAGGCGTTCCCGGCCGCGCAGCGCAAGACCATCGCGATCAAGAACGGCTGGATCGACCGTACGCGCGAGCAGGAGATGCACATCAACTGCCTCGCCATCGGCGACACCTGGACGATGGGCGTGATGGTCCGCTACCCGATCGGCAAGGGCTACGAGTACGGCATGAAGAACTGCCAGAAGATCACCGAAGCCCTCCTGCGCCCCACCGCCTAGACCGGCCCGCCCGGGCCGGCCCGTGGGCTCGGCCCACGGAGCCGGCCAGGGGGCTCAGCCCAGGAAGAAGGCCGGGCCGGAGTCGGGCAACGGCGGGGCGGCGCCGATGGCGGCGGCGCGGCGCGCGAACTCGCGCAGGCCGGCCACCTGGCGCTCGCCGAGGGAGAAGTCCAGCGCCCGGAAGTACGTCGCCAGGGTCGCCGCGTCGAACGGCTCCCAGCGCGCCGCCGCCTCGGCCACCTGGTCCAGCTCCGCCAGGCAGAGGTCCCGCGAGCGCAGGAACGCCTCGTGCACCTCCTTGACCAGGCCCGGGTGGGCGGCGGCGAAGTCGCGGCGTACCGCCCAGACGGCGAAGACCATCGGCAGGCCCGTCCACTCCCGCCACGCCTGCCCGAGGTCGGTGACCTCCAGCCCACGCTTCGGCGCCTCGTGGAGGGCGCGCAGCGCCACGTCGCCGATCAGCACCCCGGCGTCGGCCTCCAGCAGCATCTGCGTCAGGTCGGGCGGGCAGCGGAAGTACTCGGGGTCCACCCCGTACCGCTCGCCGAGCAGCAACTGGGCCAGCAGCACACCGGTACGCGAGGTCGAGCCCAGCGCCACCTTGCCGTGGCCCAGCTCGGCCAGCGGACGGGTGGACACGACGTTGACCGACAGCACGGGGCCGTCGCTGCCGACCGCCAGGTCGGGCAGGAGCAGCAGCTCGTCGGCGTGCCGCAGGTACTCGACCTGGGAGATCGGGCCGATGTCCAGGTCGCCGGCGACCAGGGCGGCGCTGAGCCGGTCCGGGGAGTCCTTGTGCAGGTCGACGTCGATGAGGGCACCGGAGCGCATCAGCCCCCAGTAGATCGGCAGGCAGTTCAGGAACTGGATGTGCCCGACCCGGGGGCGTGCGACGTGCTCAGCCATGCCCCGACCGTATCCCCGCCACCGTCCGGTGGCTCAGCGGGCCGGGGCGGGAGTGGCCAACCCCGCATCCGCCGCCGGCCCCTCCTCCCGCCCCTCGACCGGCCCGCCGTGCCCGGGTGCCCCCGATCCGGCTGGGGCGCCGGTCGCCCGGGCACGGCGGACGGACCTGACGATGGCCGGCACGAAGGCCACCACCACCAGCAGGCCGACCGCGCCGGCGGCCGCGATCAGGGGTCGCGGCGGCAGCAGCGCCAGCAGGGCGCCCCCGATCAGGTAGCCGCCCATCGAGCCGCCCTGCACCGCCGCGCCGTAGAGGGCGTACGCCCGGCCGCGTGACGCCTCCGGCACCCGCCGGGCGGTGAGCACGTTGGCGAAGACGTTCTCCCCGCCGTTCGCCGCGCCCGCGACCAGCCAGAGGGGGACCAGCAGCGCGGCCGTGGGCACTGCGGCGGCGAACACCACCGTCAGGCAGATGCCGCCGAGCGTCACCAGCACGCCGTACACCAGGGCACCGTCGTCGGAGAGCCGCCGGGCCAGCCGGGCGCAGAGCCAGCTGCCGGGCAGCATCCCCGCCATCCAGGCGGCGCCGACCAGGCCGTACACCGTGGGCGAGCCGCCGAGGGTCTCCCGGATGAAGAAGACCTCGATCACGTTGATGCCGCCGACGGCCGTGATGACCGCGGCCGTGCTCAGGACGACGGCCAGCAGCAACGGGTCGCGGCGCAGCCGCCACGCCGGGGCCCGGTCCGGGCCGGAGGTCGCGGTGGCGACGGCCCGCCGGCCGCCCCGGCGGGTGCGCAGCAGCAGGCCCACGGCCACCAGCGCGAGATAGCTCGCGGCGTCGATGAGCAGCGGTACGCGGGTGCCGAACTGCCCGACCAGAAGCCCGGCGAGCACCGGGCCGGCGAGCGCGCCCAGGGAGGAGGCGGTCTGGTTGATCGCGCTCGCCCGGGGCAGGTCGGCGGGGCGCACCATCGTCGGCAGCAGCGCCGCGAGGCAGGGCTGGGTGACGGCCAGCCCGCAGGCGAGCAGCGCGACGAGTCCGATGGTCAGGGCGGGGTGGTCGACGAAGGCGAGGAGGGTGCAGACGGTGGCCTGAGCCAAGCCGGCGGCGACCAGCAGCGTCCGGCTGTCCGCCCGGTCGGCGAGCCGCCCGGTGAGCGGGGCGAGCGCCACCAGCGGCAGGGTGGCCGCCAGCAGCAGTCCGGACACGGCGAGGCCGCTGGCGCCGGCCGCCTGGAGGGCGAGCGCGAGGGCGGTGGCGGCCAGGAAGTCCCCGCACATCGAGGTGGCGCGCGCGGAGGCGGTCAGCCAGACGTCGGACCAGCGCGAATCGCCAGTTGTGAAGGACATGCTTCGAAAATAATCCTTCACAACCGGTCGGGGCAACCCCCTTACGCCAGCGGCACCGTCCGGTACTGCACGGCCACCGTGCGCGCCCCGGCCGGCGGATCGGCCTGGCGGTTCCGCTGCCGGTACGGCTCGAACAGCTGACTCACGGCCTCGTTCAGCCCCGCCAGCTCGTCGGCGGTCAGCAGCAGCAGCGTGTCGCTGAACAGCGCGACGTCGTACCACTCGGCGGGCTCGTCGCCGGCGCGGCGCAGCCAGTCCCGGGTCCGCTCCATGTCCCGGGCCGCGTGCGCCTCCACCAGCGCCTGCTCGGCCGCGCGCGCCTCCGGGCCGGCCGAGCGCCCCGCGTCGACCATCAGGCCCCGGCCGACCGTGCGCCAGAGCCGCTCGCGCGCGTCCCCCCGACTCGGCGCCTGCTCCACCAGGCCCGACTTCGCCAGCGCCCGGAGGTGGTAGCTGGTCGCGCTCGGTGACAGCCCGGCGACCTCCGCGCACTCCGTGGCGGTCGCGCCGCCCTCCACCACGTCCAGGTGTTCCATGATCGCGATTCGGGCCGGATGGGCCAACGCCCGCATCACCTGCGGGTCGCTGATCGTGATCCGGCGCCGTTCGGGACGCCCCTCCGTCATGCGTCCATGATCCCTGCTCGCCCGCCCGCCGTGGGTCGCCGGTCGGCCCGACCGTGCACGGCGACGCGGCGCGTGGGCGGTGCGGCGAGGCCCCGGCGCCCGTGGGCACGAAGTTGTCCCGGCGGCGCGTCGAAACCCGGTGGAGCGTGGCGCGCCCGGCGCGTAGGCTGTCAGGTCGCTTGACGGCCAGGGTGGTGACCACCGCATCGGACGTCCCGCGCCGGGGGGTCGGCCCATCCGCCCGCCGGACACGCGAGCGACCGACAGATGACCCCGACGGGATTCCGCGTGACCGACCTCGACCTCGATCTCGACCTGGACGCCGACCTCACCGCCGAACGCGAGCACCTCGCCACCTCCCGGGCGGCCCTGGCCCGGATGCGGGAACGCGCCCAGGCCCTCTTCTCCACCGGCGACCAGGTGGCCGGCGACGCGTACGCGGCCGAGACGCTCGGGCGCACCCTGGCCCGCCGGGTCGCCGAGCTCGCCGACGACCCGGGAACGCCGCTCTTCTTCGGACGCCTCGACTTCGGCCCGGCGACCGGAGCCCCGCCCGCCGACGGCCGACCCGGGGACCCCGGCGACGCAGTGACCCCGCCCGCCGGCGGCCGACCGGGCGACCCCGGCGACCCACCGGACGGGTGGCACGCGGACCACGCCGGCCGGCGGTACCACGTCGGCCGGCGGCACGTCACCGACGACCGGGGTGAGCCGCTGGTGCTGGACTGGCGGGCACCGGTCTCCCGCTCGTTCTACCGGGCGAGCGCCCGCGACCCGCAGGGCGTGGCGGTACGGCGCCGCTTCGGGTTCAGCAACGGGATGCTGACCAGCTTCGAGGACGAGCGCCTCGACCGGGGCGAGGAACTGGGCACGACCAGCCGGATCCTGACCGCCGAGATCGAACGGCCGCGCGTCGGGCCGATGCGCGACATCGTCGCCACCATCCAGCCGGAGCAGGACGAGCTGGTCCGGGCCGACCTCGCCGACTCGATCTGCGTGCAGGGCGCCCCGGGCACCGGCAAGACGGCCGTCGGCCTGCACCGGGCCGCATACCTGCTCTACCTGCACCGGGAGCGGCTGCGCCGCTCCGGTGTGCTGATCGTGGGACCGAACCGGGCCTTCCTGTCGTACATCGCGGCGGTGCTGCCGGCGCTCGGCGAGGTGGAGGTCGAACAGGCCACGGTGGAGGACCTGGTGGCCCGGGTGCCGGTGCGGGCCGTCGACGACCCGGCGGTGGCCGCGGTCAAGCACGACGCCCGGATGTCCGAGGTGCTGCGCCGGGCGGTCGACTCGCACATCGGCGAGCCGACCGAGCCGATCATGGTGTCGGACGGCTCGTTCCGCTGGCGGATCGGGCTGGACCCGCTGCACCGGGTGGTCCAGGAGACCCGGCGGGAGCGCCTGCCGTACGCCACCGGCCGCGAGCGCGTCCGGGCCCGGGTGGTGTCGCTGCTGCAACGGCAGGCCGAGGCGCGGCGCGCCGAGTCCCCGAGCGACGCCTGGCTGCGCCGGATGGGCAAGGCCACCCCGGTCACCGCCTTCCTCGACGCGGTCTGGCCGGCGCTCACCCCGGAAGGGCTGGTGTACGCCCTGCTCAGCGACCCGCAGCGGCTCGCCGTCGCGGCGGACGGGCTGCTCGACGCCGAGGAGCAGGCGCGGCTGCGCGGGGTGGCCGCCCCGGACGAGGCCCCCGGCCCGACGACGGCGGACGCCCCGACGGCGGCGCCCGGCGCCACGGACCCGGCGCCCGCCACCGCCCGCGCCTCGGCGCGTCGTCCGACCCCGGGCACCGGCACGAAGCTCGGGCGCACGCCGAAGGCCACGAAGTGGACGGCGGCCGACGCCGTGCTGATCGACGAGGCGGCCGGGCTCATCGAGCGGCCCGGCGGCTTCGGACACGTCGTCGTCGACGAGGCGCAGGACCTCTCCCCGATGCAGTGTCGGGTGATCGCCCGGCGCAGCGAACACGGGTCGATCACCCTCCTCGGCGACCTGGCCCAGGGCACCGCCCCGTGGGCCGCCGCCGACTGGCGGGAGTCCCTGCGTCACCTCGGCAAGCCGGACGCCGTCGTGGTGCCGCTGACGGTCGGCTTCCGGGTGCCCGCCGCCGTGGTCGCGTTCGCCAACCGGCTGTTGCCCGCGCTCACCGTCGACGTACCCCCGGCCGAGTCGCTGCGCCGCGACGGCGCGCTCGACGTGCGTACCGTCGAAGACCTGGCCGCCGCGACGGTGGCCGAGGTGCGCGCGGCGCTGGCGTTCGACGGCTCGGTGGCGGTGATCGCCGCCGACGACGCGGTCGGCGGGCTGCGGGCGGCGCTGGACGCCGCCGGCGTCGACACCGCGACCGTCGACGAGCCGGCCGCCGCGGCGCGCGTCACGGTGGTGCCCGCGACCCTGGTCAAGGGCCTGGAGTACGACCACGTCATCGTCGTCGAGCCGGCGGCGATCGTGGCCGCCGAACCGCGCGGCCTGCACCGGCTCTACGTGGTGCTCACCCGGGCGGTCTCCCGGCTCGCCGTGCTGCACACCCGGCCGCTGCCCGCGCCGCTCGGCTGACGACTTGCGCCGGGAAGGTAGACAAGGATCGTGACATCCGCGACGAGCGTCCCGTGATCCTCGCCCGCGCCGAGGCGGTCAGCCGCCGCTACGGCGACGTGCTCGCCCTCGACCGGGTCGACCTGGAGGTCTCCGCCGGCGAACTGGTCGGCCTGCTCGGCCCGAACGGAGCCGGCAAGAGCACCCTGCTCAACCTGCTCGTCGGGCTGCGCCGGCCCACCGCCGGCCGGGTCGAGCTGTTCGGCGGCGACCCGCGCGACCCGGCGAGCCGGCGGCGGATCGGGGTCACCCCGCAGGAGACGGGCCTGCCCGGCACGCTGCGGGTCGGTGAGGTGGTGGACTTCGTCGCCGCCCACCACCCCGACCCGGTCCCCCGGGGCGAGCTGCTCGACCGCTTCGGCCTGGCCGAGCTGGCCCGGCGGCAGACCGGCGGCCTCTCCGGCGGGCAGCGCCGCCGGCTCGCGGTGGCGCTCGCCTTCGTCGGCCGGCCCCGGCTGGTGCTGCTCGACGAGCCGACCACCGGCCTGGACGTCGCGGCGCGGCACACCCTGTGGGAGGCGATCCGGGCGTTCCACGACGACGGCGGCACCGTACTGCTGAGCAGCCACTACCTGGAGGAGGTCGAGGCGCTGGCCCGGCGGGTGGTGGTCATCGGGCACGGCCGGGTGCTGGCCGACGACACCGTCGACGCGATCCGGGGGATCGTCGGCGTGCGCCGGGTCAGCCTGGTCGCCGACGAGCTGCCCGCGCTGCCCGGCGTGGTCCGCACCGAGCGGGTCGACGGCCGCACGCACCTGCTCACCACCGACGCCGACGAGCTGGTGCGGGCCCTGGTCACCGCCGGGGTCCCGTTCGCCGACCTGGAGGTCCGCCCCACCTCGCTGGAGGAGGCGTTCCTGTCCATCACCGCGACCGACGCGGCGCCGGGCTCCGCAGCCGACCGCCCGACGGCCGACGTGGCCGGCCCGCCGGCCACCGCCTGAGGGAACGGATCACCCATGCGCCTCGCCCTCGTCCACGCCCGCTACCAGCTCCTGGAGACGGTCCGCATCCCGGTCGCCGTCGTCGGCAGCGCCTTCTTCCCCGCCGTCGCGATGCTCTTCTTCGTGGTCCCGTTCGCCGGCAAGGACCCGGTCGGCGCCACCTACGCCACCGCCGCGATGGTCACCTTCTCGGTGATGAGCGCGAACATCTTCCAGTACGGCGTCGGCGTGGCCGAGGACCGCGACCAGCCCTGGAACCCGTACACGCGGACCCTGCCGGCCGGCCCGGCACCGCGCTTCGCCGGGCGGGTGCTGGCCGGGCTGGCACTGACCTACCTCTCCCTGGTGCCGGTGGTGACGATCGGGGCGACGCTCACCGAGGCGCGGATCAGCGCACCGGCGTTCCTGCTGGCCCTGGCGATCGTCACGGTGATCTCGGTGCCGTTCACGCTGCTGGGCCTCGCCATCGGCTACTCGATGCCGAGCAAGGCGGCGATCGTGGTGGCGCAGGTCGTCTTCTTCCCGCTCGCCTTCGGGGGCGGGCTGCTCTCCGCACCGGACCAGGCACCCGCGTTCGTCGAGGCCGTCGCGCCGTTCCTGCCGACCCGGGGGGCGGTGGAACTGATGTGGGCGGCGGTCGGCGACTACCCGGTCAACCCGCTGTCGATGGTCATGCTCGGGGTCTGGGTGGTGCTGCTGGCGCTGCTGGCCGGGTGGGCGTACCGGCGCGACGAGGGTCGACGCTTCAGCTGACGTTTCGGCCGATCCGCCCCGGGGCGCGGCGGGTCGGTGCCACGATTCCGGCAGGGGCGTGCCGGCGTGGCCGTCCCCCGCCGAGAGGGGTCGACGTGAGCACCGTCCCGCCGGGCACACCCTGCTGGGCCGACCTCGCCACCCCCGGCCTCGTCGAGGCGCGCCGGTTCTACCCCGAGCTGTTCGGTTGGACCGGTCGGGTCGACCCGCAGCCCGAGGCGGGCGGCTACACGGTCTTCCTGCTCGGCGGGCGGGCGGTGGCGGGCGCGGGTCCGCCGGCCGTCCCCGACCAGGTGCCGATCTGGTCGACGTACCTGGCGACCGACGACGCGGACCTGGTGGCCGGCCGGGTGGAGCGGGCCGGCGGGCAGGTCGTGGTGCCCCCGTTCGAGGTCTTCGACCAGGGGCGGATGGCGGTCTTCGCCGACCCCGCCGGGGCGACGTTCAGCGTCTGGCAGCCGATGTCGATGCCCGGGGCCGAGGTCTTCGACGTCCCGGGGGCGCTCACCTGGGCCGAGCTGGTCACCCCCGATCCGGAGGGCGCGAAGGTCTTCTACGAGCTGGTCTTCGGCTGGCACCCGGACGACCAGCGGGCGGGACCGGTCACGTACACCGGCTGGCGGCTCGGCACCCGGATCGTGGCCGGCATGGTGCCGCCGCTCGGGGACGGATTCCCGGCGGACACGCCCGCATACTGGTCGGTGTACTTCGCCGTGGCCGACGCCGACGCGGCCGCCGCCCGGGCCGCCGAACTCGGCGGCACGATCCTGGTCCCGCCCCAGACCACCCCGGCGGGCCGCTTCGCCGCCCTGCGCGACCCCCACGGCGCCCTCTTCAACATCCTCACCCGCCCCTGACCCCTCCCCGCCGGCCCTCCCCGCCGGCGTCGATCATGCAGTTGTGGTGGGCGATATGAGCTGAGCTACGCCTTTTGCGGGGCACCACGACTGCATGATCGACGCCCCGAAGGAGGCGGGGCGGGTCAGGGTGGGGGTGGGTGGGCCGGTCAGGGGTGGGGGCGGATCGGGACCACCAGGGGGCCGTGGTCGCCGTCGATGACGCGGACGGTGGCGCGGTACCAGGTGGCGAGCAGTTGCTCGGTCAGTACCTCGCGGGGGGTGCCGGCGGCGACCACCCGACCGTCGGCCAGCAGCACCATGCGGTCGGCGTACTCGCCGGCGATGGAGAGGTCGTGCATGGTGGCGAGCACCGTCAGCCCGTGCTCGCGGCGCAGCCGGTCGACCAGCTCCAGCACCTCCTGCTGGTGGCCGATGTCCAGCGCGCTGATCGGCTCGTCCAGCAGCAGCAGGGTCGCGCCCTGGGCCAGCGCGCGGGCCAGGAAGACCCGCTGCCGCTCGCCGCCGGAGAGGGTGGCCAGCTCCCGGTCGTGGAACCCGGTCAGGTCGAGCCCGTCGAGCACCTCGTGCGCGGCGGCCAGGTCGGCGGCGGACTCCCGGCCCAGCGGCGCGATGTAGGGGGTGCGGCCCAGCAGCACGTAGTCGAACACCGACATGCCGGCCGGCACGACCGGGGACTGCGCCACCGTGGCGACCACCCGGGCACGGTCGCGGCGGCGCAGCGCCTCGCTCGGCGTACCGAAGAGGGACACGGCGCCCGGCGCGGGCAGCAGGCCGCCGACGGCGCGCAGCAGGGTCGACTTGCCGGCGCCGTTCGGGCCGATCACGGTGACCCACTCGCCCGCGGCGACGGTCAGGTCGACGCCGGCCAGGATCGGCGTGCCGTCGAGGCGCACGTGCAGGTCGCGCACCTCGACGGCGGGCACGGCGGCCGCGCCGGTGGCCCGGGCGCGGTCCCCACCGTCCGCCGGCCGCGTGGCCGGCACCCGTGCCGCGCTCACCCGAGCATCCGGCGGGAGGTACGCAGCACCAGGACGAAGAACGGGCCGCCGAGCAGCGCGGTGACCACGCCGATCGGGATCTCCGACGGGGCGGCGGCGGTACGGGCCACCACGTCGGTCAGGGCCAGGAAGGCCCCGCCGAAGAGCAGCGAGAGCGGCAGGATCACCCGGTAGCTCGACCCGGCGAGCAGCCGGACGGTGTGCGGCACGATGATCCCGACGAAGCCGATCAGACCGGACGCGGAGACGGCGGCGGCGGTGCCGAGCGAGGCGGCGGCGATGAGCAGGTAGCGGGACCGCTGCGGGTGCAGCCCGAGGCTCGCGGCCTCGTCGTCGCCGACGGAGAGCACGTCGAGCTCCCGCCGGTGCAGCAGCACCACCAGGGCGGTGACGAGGAAGTACGGCAGCACCAGCCGCACGTCGTGCCAGCCGGCGGTGGCGAGCCGCCCGAGCAGCCAGGAGTAGACCTGCTGGATGCTGTCGGAGTTGCGTTGCAGCAGGTAGGTCTGCCCGGCGGAGAGGAACGCGGAGACGGCCACGCCGGCGAGGATCAGCGTGGCGGTGGAGCGGCCGCGCCCGCCGGAGGCGCCCAGCAGGTAGGTCATCGCCACCGCGCCGATCGAGCCGACGAAGGCGGCCAGCGGGATGGTGAGCGGCAGCCCGGTCAGCGCGCCGCCCGCCCCGGCGCCGAGGGTGATCACCGCGGTGACCGCGAGCCCGGCCCCGGCCGCCACCCCGAGCAGGTACGGATCGGCCAGCGGGTTGCGGAACACGCCCTGGTAGCAGCCGCCGGCCAGGGCCAGCAGCCCGCCGACCAGCAGGCCGAGCACCACCCGGGGCAGCCGCAGCTCGGTGACGATGGCGATCTCCCGCTCGGTCAGCCCGCTGTCGAGGCGTACGCCGGGGATGAGGTTGAGCAGTTCGGCCGCGACGCTGCCCGGCGGCAGGCTGACCGGGCCGAGGGACACCCCGGCGACGAGCGCGACCAGCACCGCCGCGACGCCGGCGACGAGCCAGCGGGGCCGCAGCCCGGCGGGCCGGGACGCGGGAAGCGTCCCGGCCCGCCGGGCGGACGGCGCCTTCACGGACGGACTGCTCACGGACGGGCGCGGGTCACGCGGGGACCTTGGCGGTGGCGTCGACGATCACCCGGAGCAGCTCCACCACGCGGGGCCCCCAGCGGGAGGCGACGTCGTCGTCGAGGGCGACGACCTGGTTGTTCTTGACGGCGGTGACGCCCGCCCAGCCGGCGCGCGCCTTGACCGTCTCGGCGCTCTGCTTGCAGCACTTGGTGTCGGCGAGGAAGACGAAGTCCGGGTCGGCCTTGACGATGACCTCCTGCGAGAGCTGCGGGTAGCCGCCCTGCTTGCCGTCGGCGTCGGAGGCGTCGGCGATGTTCTCCAGGCCGACCATCGTGTAGAGCGAGCCGATGTAGGTCTTGCTGGTGGCCGTGTAGAGCTCCGGGCCCAGCTCGTGGAAGTAGGTCAGCTTCCCGGCGCGCTTCGGCAGGTCGGCGACGAGCTTGGCGATGTCGTCCTTCATCCGCTTGGTCACGTCGGCGGCCTCGCCTGCGTGGCCGGTGAGGGTGCCCAGGTCGGTGATCTGCCGGTAGGTGTCGTCGAGCGTGGTCGCCGCCGGGTTCAGCAGGACGGGGATCTTCAGCGCGGTGAGCTGCTCGACGATCTTGTTGGTGTCGTTGGCGAGCACCACCAGGTCGGGGCTCTTGCCGGCGATCGCCTCGGCGTTCGGGGTGAAGCCCGAGAGGTCGCTCTTAGGCACGTCGGCCGGGAAGTTCGACTGGTCGTCGACGGCGGTGACCTGCTTGCCGGCGCCGATGGCGAAGAGCATCTCGGTGGCCGTCGGGGAGAGCGAGACGATCTTCTCGGGCCGCTTCTCCAGCGTCAGCTTTCCGACGGTGGCCGGGAAGGCGGCGCCGGCCGAGCTGGCGCCGGCGGCGGGGGCGTCGTCGGAGCTCTTCTCGGCGCAGGCGCCGAGGGCGAGCGCGGCCACCGCGAGGGTCGCGGCGAAGAGCCGGGGGGTACGTCTGAGCACGGGTCCTCCTGTCGGTCGAGGAGCGTGGTGCTTCGCCGACAGGGAGCGGTGGCGCCCGTCCGCGAGGCGCCCTTCCTCGAGAGCGCGTGTCGCGACCACGGACGCAGGCGACCTGGCTCGTCCCCGCCGTGGCCCGGCGTTCGGCCGGGTGGCGGGACATCACAGTTGCGGGACAGCGCCGGTTTCGCACCGGCTTCGCTGCGCGTGGTCGGTAGAACGGTAGCGCACGCCCCGGACGTGCCTCGTCGATCCAGGGCGCATCGGCGCTCGTTGATCATCAACGGCGGCGATATGCCCTGGATCGACGTCTGGTGGCCGGTGGTGGGGCCCCGCCGGGGGCGGAGCGGGGCCCCACCGGTCAGGAACTGGTGATGGTGACGTTGTCCACAGCCGCCTCGACCAGGCTCGCGCCCGAGGCGTCCGCCGCCTCGACGAGGATCCGCACCGACTGGCCGGCGTACGGGGTGAGGTTGGCGTTGGACACCGCCCAGGCGCCGTTGCGGTTGGTGGCCGCCCCGGACTGGGTGAACAGGACCGTGGTGCCGCCGTTGTGCACCACGCTCACCCGCAGGTAGTCGGCCGACGACGCGTTCGAGCCGTGGGCCAGGTACCAGGCGAGGGAGAGGGTCAGCGTGCCGCTCGACGGCAGGGTCACCGCCGGCGACCGGGCGCTGGTCACGCCACCGTCGAGGTCGTGGTCACCGGCTCCCGTGCCGGCCAGCCGGCCGGTGACGAGGTCGTTGGCGCCGGCGTACGGGGCGAGCTGCTTCGCCCCGCTGGAGTTGGTCGCCTGGGCGGCTCCCCGCTCCCACACGCCGAGGGTCGCGGTGTCGGTGCCGTTCGGGTTGATGGTCCAGCCGGTGGCCGTCTCGAAGGTGTCCGACCAGACCGTGGTGCCGCCGCCACCGCCGCAGTACTGCGCCTGCTTGCCGATGGCCCGGTACGGGCAGTCGGCGTACTCGCTGAGCAGCAGGACCGCCTCCCGGTTCCGCGAGGTCTGGGTGGGGATCACCTCGTCGGGCGGGTAGAAGCCGCCGCCGCCGGCCGAGCCGGGGTACATCTCGAAGGTGTACGCCCAGATGCCGTGCTGGCCCCACATCCAGTCGATGCTGTCCCCGTCGGTGACGTAGAGGTCGCTGGACTGCTGCGGGGTGTAGCCGTTGGTGTTCGCCATCTGCTGGCCCAGGGTGGCGAAGGTGTTGTACTGGTCCGTCGTCATCCCGGGGGCGGTGTTGTTGTACGTGTAGCCGAACGGCCAGAGCACCAGCTCCGAGTAGGTGTGGAAGTCGATGTTCGCCTTGATCTGCTGCGTGCCGCCGACCACCCGGCTGTTGACGAAGTTCCGCAGCGCCTGGGTCTCCGGCGCCGAGAACGCCGACGGGCCCCGGTAGGTGTCCGACGAGGCCGAGCCGGACGAGCCGCCGCAGCAGCCCCACTGGTAGGACCAGTTGCGGTTCAGGTCCGTGCCGACGTACGACGAGCCGCTGTTGGGCTGCCGGTTCTTGCGCCAGGAACGGTAGGAGCCGGTGGCGATGTCGTACTCGCTGCCGTCCGGGTTGACGGTGGGCACGATCCAGATCTCCCGGGTGTTCACGATGTTGGTGACCCGGGAGTCCGTGCCGTAGCTGTCGGTGAAGAGGTTGAGCAGGTAGACCGCCATCTCGACGGTCAGGTGCTCGCGGGCGTGCTGCTGCGAGTTGAACAGGATCTCCGGCTCGTTCTCGTCGCTGGCGACGTTGTCGGAGATCTTCACCGCCATCAGGTCCCGGCCCTCGTACGAGGAGCCGATGCTGATCTTCCGGGCGATCGAGGGGTGGTCCGTGACCACCTTGTTCACCACGGCGGTCAGCTCGGCGTAGTCGTGGTAGTTGGAGTCGGCGGGCGGGAAGGCGGCCGTGCCGACGTCCCCCTCGGCGTGGTTGTGGCCGTGGTCGTCCGCCGACGGGGCGGGAACCGCCTCCAGCCGGAAGCCGAGCCGGGTGATCGCCGCCGCCTCGGCCGGGGTGGCCGAGACGTTGAGCACGCCGTGCTCGACGAAGTCGATGGCGGCGCCGGTGCGGGCGACGGCGGTGCGGTCGTCGACCGTACGCGGACCGAGCACCCGGTACGACGCCGCCGCGGAGTCGGCCCGGTCCGGGGCCGGCCGGGCGGTGGCTGGCGCGGCGGCGACCGTGAGCAGGGCGAACCCGGCTGCTACGGCGACCGCCAGGCGACGGCGGAGGGTGGTGTTGCGGAAGGCCATGGACAACCTCCTCGGGGGGCGGGAGGAGATCCCGCTCGGTGGAGGACACTTCACCACCGCTCACATGGTCATATCAACATCCGTCGTTACCTAGTTGCATGTCATCCTGATCCTCACATCGGCAAGGATTTTCCAACTGCCGGCCTCTGGCGAAAGTTCCCTCCGAGCGGGACACTGACCCGCAACGATCCGTCCGTCCCTGCGGAGGACCCATGGCCAGACCACGCCTGCGTACGGCCGCTCTCGCGGCCGCCACCGCACTCACCCTTCTCGGCACCACGGCGCCCGCCGTCGCCGCGCCCGTCGCGGCCCCGTCGACCACCCGTCCGGTGGTCCACGACGAACAGATCACCTTCCAGGACTGGTCCCGCTACCCCGACTGGCGTCGCGGCACCCACGCCGGCACCCGGGCCGTCCCCGGCCTCCGGCCGGGCGTCACGCTGGCCCAGCCGCTCGGCACCACCGACTACACCGACCCGCACACCGGCGTGACCAGGAGCTGGGAGTACGGGACCTGGACCTCCCCGGTCACCCGGATCGGCTTCGACGCCACCGAGCTGATCGCCTCGTGGAACGCGAGCACCCCGGCCGGCACCTGGATCCAGGTGGAGATGCAGGGCACGTACAACACCGGTGTCCAGACCAAGTGGTACGTGATGGGCCGGTGGGCCTCCGGCGACGCCGACATCAAGCGCACCAGCGTCAACCGCCAGGGCGACCCCTGGTCGACCATCTGGACCGACACCTTCAGCATCGACGACGCCTCGGTAGGCGTGCTGCTGCGGGAGTACCAGCTGCGGCTCACCCTCTACAAGGCCCCGGGCCAGCGCGCCGCGCCGGTCGTGCACACGGTGGGCGCGATGAGCTCGAACGTACCGGACCGGTTCACGGTCGAGCCGAGCGCCGGCGGCATCGCCTGGGGCAAGGAACTCGCCGTGCCGCGCTACTCGCAGAACATCCACACCGGCCACTACCCCGAGTACGACGGCGGCGGCCAGGCCTGGTGCTCCCCCACCTCCACCACGATGGTGATCGAGTACTGGGGCCGCAAGGCGTCCGAGGAGGACACCTCCTGGGTCGACCCGACCTACCCGGACCCGACGGTCAACCACGCCGCCCGGATGGTCTACGACTACCAGTACGACGGCGCCGGCAACTGGCCCTTCAACACCGCGTACGCGGCCAGCTTCCCCGGCCTGGAGGCGCGGGTCACCCGGCTGCACTCGCTCGACGAGGTGGAACGCTTCATCGCCGCCGGGATCCCGGTCGTGACCAGCCAGTCCTTCCTCGCCAGCGAGCTGGACGGGGCGGGCTACGGCACCTCCGGCCACCTCTTCGTGGTGGTCGGCTTCACCGCCGAGGGCGACGTCATCGTCAACGACCCGGCCTCGTCCAGCAACGAGGCGGTGCGCAACGTCTACCCGCGTGAGCAGTTCGAGCAGATCTGGCTGCGCACCAAGCGGACCAACGCCAGCGGCGGGGTCTCCGGCGGCTCCGGCGGCGTCGTCTACCTGATCAAGCCCACGCTGAAGCCGTGGCCGAAGGTGGCCGGCTCCACCAACTGGTGACCTGACACCGACCCGAATCGTTCGAGGGGTCCGCTCGCCCGGCTCAGCCCGGCGACCGGGCCCCTCGGCCGTTTTCCTGGCTCAGGCCCATGCCCGTCCGTCAGGCGCGCGTCCGGCCCCCCGAGGTTCTCCGCCACGAGGTGCTGGCTGGATGTCTACGGGTCGGCCGACTCGCGACGTTGATAGGGCGTGACGTTCGAGGAGTACGCGTTCGCCCGCACTGCGGCGCTGGTGCGGCTCGCCCGGTTGCTGACCGGTGACGAGCATCGGGCCGAGGACCTGGTTCAGGACGTCCTCGCCAGGGCGTACGCCCGCTGGGCCCGCATCTCCCGGACGGATCGGCCCGATGCGTACGTCCATCGGATGCTCGTCAACGCCCACCGCTCGTGGTGGCGCCGGCGCAGCAGCCAGGAGATCTCCGTCGCCGCGGTGAACGATCGGCCGGACGCGACGGACGAGGCCGCCGGTGTCGCCGAGCGGGACGCGCTGTGGCGGCTCGTCTGCGCCCTGCCGGTGCGTCAACGCACCGTGATCGTCCTGCGCTACTACGAGGATCTCGACGACGCGATGATCGCCGAGATCCTGGACTGTTCGCCCGGCACGGTTCGTACCCACGCCAAGCGGGCCCTGACGGCACTCCGCAAGCGGCAGGAAGCATTCGCATCCACCTCCGCCCCGACAGGAGGAGAGTTCTGATGTCCAGCGACCTCGATCAGCAGCTCGCCACGACGCTCAGGCACCACGCGGGCGGCGACGTCGACCCCGCGCCGATCGTGGCACACGCCCGGCGTCGCGGACACCGCCTCCGACTGCGCCGCCGCTGGCTGACCACCGGGGGGACGGCCGCGGCGTGCGTCGTCCTGGCCGCGGCGGTCATGACGATCCCGTCCGGTCGGGCACCCGACGGCCCGACCAGGCCGGCCACGGCACTCGTGCTGCCGGACGCACCGGGTCAGCCCGGCGCCATCGCACGACCCGAGGCCGTGGGGGCCGATCCCGGCGTGGTGCACTTCACGACCGACAGCCTGGTCAGCGACGCCTGGTCCGCGACCTGGAGCGCCGGGCGTGGGGTCGAGAGCGTCGAGTTCCGGGGCCCGACCGGGCAGGCTCGGTTCGCGTTGGCGCGCAGCGTCGCGACGCTGGACGGGCTGCAACAGACGATCTCGTCGGCGGGGCGACCCCAGCCGCCGGCCGACGTGCGGGTCGGGGGCCGCCCGGGGGCCGCCTGGTTCGATCCGTCCGGCGACACGGAACTGTGGTTCGTCCGTTGGCAGCCCGTCGACGGGCTCTGGGCTCAGCTCGACATCTACGCGACCGGCCGCGACGAGGCGACGGACGCGGCGAGTCGGGTCAGGTTCGACGGTGCCCACCGCTGCGTGGTGCCGTTCCGCCTGCAGTCGCTGCCGCCGGGCGGGCGGCTGCTCGGATGCTCGGTCACGCTTCACCGGTCGGAGCATGGCTCCTTCGACGAGGCCTCGCTGGTGGTGGGTGACGAATCCGGTCGCTGGCTGACGGTTCGGGCGCAACCCGTGCCGGGCCGCGACCCGAAGGCCGCCGACCTCGTCGCGGGGCCCTACCGGGCACGCCGGCAGGGCAGCGACGTACTGGAGATGTTCGTCGAGCCATGCGCCGTCGAGGCGTTCCTCAAGGGTCGGGGGAACGGCTACACCGAGTCGGAGGGCCTGACGGTGCTGAGCGGGTACCAGCCGGCGAGCGACCTCGACCGTCCCGACACCTGGTGACACCGTCCCGGCGCCGATCTCGTGGCCCTCATCCGGCCACCGAGCGCCCTGGTCAGGGTCCGTCAAGCGCTAGTTGGGGGCGTCTCCGGGTCCTGGTCCTCGCCGGCCAGGGCGGAGCGGAGGCGCTCCTTCTCGGCGCGACGGCGCTCGGCGGCGGTGGCCATCTCCTCGGCCATCTCGTCCCGCCAGCCCTTCATCAGGAAGAACGACAGGGCGGCCGAGAAGGCCAGCGCCACCATCAGCTTGATGAAGATGTTCAGCTCGACCAGCCAGAGGGCCGCCAGCACGGCGACGAACAGCCCGATCCGGCCCAGCGTGTACTTGACCGCCGCGCTCACGTTCCGCACTCCGTTCTCCGCCGCCGGGCCTCCCGGCGGCAGGTTCAGCCCGTCCGGCGGGCCAGCCAGTGGACGCCGTGGAACCAGACCACCGCGTAGCCGAGGGTGAAGGTCGCCGCCCCCAGAGCACCGGAGAGCAGCGACGGGAGACCGGCGGCGAGGCCGGCCACCACGAGCCCGGCGACCACGCCCACCGTGGTGGCGGCCAGCCCCGACACCACCCGTGCCGCGCCGAACTCCCAGGCGCGGAAGTCGTCCCAGAACAGCCAGGCCGGCAGGATGATCGCCAGCCAGCCGTTCGACCGCCCGAAGTCGCCGCTGCCGATCAGCGCGAACGCCCAATCGAACAGCACCACCGCCAGCACACCGACGACCAGGCCGGCCAGGCTCACCCCGAGCAGGTCGCCCAGGGTGAGGATGCGCCCCTCGGCGTCACGCCGGGGGAACCCGCTCCGCTGCTCGGTCATGGCCTACGAGGGTACGTGCCGGTCAGGCCCAGACCTGCTGCGGCTCGGCGCGGCGCTCGGCCAGGGACGGCGGGGCGTCGTACTCGCGGACCACCTCGTAGCGGGTGTTCCGCTCGACGGGACGGAAGCCGGCGTCCCAGATCAGGTGCAGCAGGTCGTCCCGGTGCATCGTGTTCGGGGTGCCGTACGAGTCGGCGTCGTGGGTGATCTTGTATTCGACGACCGAGCCGTCCAGGTCGTCGACACCGAAGTTGAGCGAGAGCTGGGCGACCGAGAGCCCGTGCATGACCCAGAAGCACTTCACGTGCGGGACGTTGTCGAAGAGCAGCCGGGAGACCGCGAAGGTCTTCAGCGACTCGGCCGGCGAGGCCATCGTCGTGCGGGCCTGGATCCGGTTGCGGATCTTGCCGTCCGCCGAGTCGACGAAGTCGTGCTGGTAGCGCAGCGGGATGAACACCGCGAAGCCGCCGGTCTCGTCCTGCAGCTCCCGCAGCCGCAGCACGTGGTCCACCCGGTGCCGGGGCTCCTCGATGTGGCCGTAGAGCATCGTCGCCGGGGTCTTCATGCCCTTGCTGTGCGCCAGGGCGTGGATGCGCGACCAGTCCTCCCAGTGGCAGGCGTGGTCGACGATGTGCTGGCGGACCTCCCAGTCGAAGATCTCCGCGCCGCCGCCGGTCAGCGACTCCAGGCCGGCGTCCATCAGCTCGTCGAGGATCTCGTCGGCGCTCAGGCCGCTGATCTTCTCGAACCACTGCACCTCGGTCGCGGTGAAGCACTTGAGCTTGACGTTCGGCAGCGCCGCCTTCAGCTCGCGCAGCACCTTCGGGTAGTAGCGCCAGGGCAGCGTCGGGTGCAGGCCGTTGACGATGTGCAGCTCGGTGAGCTGCTCGTCCTCCATCTCCTTGGCCTTGCGGACCGCCTCGTCGATGCGCATCGTGTAGGCGTCCTTCTCGCCGGGCTTGCGCTGGAACGAGCAGTACGCGCAGGAGGCGGAGCAGACGTTGGTCAGGTTGAGGTGCCGGTTGACGTTGAACATCACCCGGTCGCCGTTGAGCTCGGTGCGCCGGTGGTGCGCCAGCCGGCCCAGCCATGCGAGGTCGTCGCTGTCGTAGAGGGCGATCCCGTCCTCGCGGGTCAGCCGCTCGCCGGCGTACACCTTCGCTTCGAGCTCACGCTTGAGTCCGGCGTCCATCGAAAGCCACGTCCCTTCCACCTACGGTAGGAATCGAGCGTACGTCGGACCGCCGACGCCCCCGCAGCACGGTCGGGTCCCGTGCGCCGGCTCACCGAACTCTCAGGGACCCGTTACCCGCCGACGCATCGACATCGTTGCCTGGGTGCGGTAAGACAGGGTGGGACGTTCAGCACCCGCTGGTAGCGTCCCCACGGCCGCGCCCCCCGGGCGCGGTGACGCACGCCGGACGGGGAGCGGAATGGTCGACACTGGGCGCGGGCGACGGCAGCGACGACGGAGCCCGGTGATCTCGCCGGTGCTGCGCCCGGCGCTCTGGTCCGCCCTGCTCGGCGCCATCGTCGCCACGGTCCTCGCCAACCCCGTCCAGGCCGACCCGTCGCTGCCCGCCAGCGTCCCCGACACCGGGTCCCGGCCGTCCTACACCGGCCAGCTCCAGCTGCCCGGCGGCGCGCCGGTCCCCGGCCTCCCGGGCACGGTGCCGGGGCTGCCGGGCACGGTCACGGGTGTGCCGGGCACGGTGCCCGGCCTGCCGGGCGGCAACGTCGCCAACGGGCCGCTCGCCGCCCAGATCTACGCCGCCGAGGCACAGGTCGGGCAGCTGCGAGACCAACTGCTCTCGCTCCAGCAGAAGCGCACGGAGGCCGAGACGCAGCACGCCACCGCCGAGCGCACCCTCGCCCTCGCCCGGGACGCGGTGGCCCGTGCCCAGGAGGGTGCCGACGCCGCCGCCGCGGGCGCCTTCAAGGCCGCCGCCGCCCTCCCGCCGGGCGAGTTCGCCAACGACCTGCACGAGTTGAGCCGGCTCTCCCGCATCATCCGGGGTGAGAAGGCCGAGGGTGGCACCACCGCCGCCGAGGGCGAGGTGTCCCGGGCCCGTACCGGCGAGCAGGCCGCCAGCCAGGCGATGGTCTCGGCGGCGTCGCGCCTGACGGGCGCGAAGGCGGAATACTCCGCCGGCGAGAAGGCCCTGCGCGACGCCGAGAAGAAGCTGGACAAGCTGAAGCGGGACAACGCCGCCCAGCTCATCGAGATCGAGCGCCAGCAGGAGGCCGCCGAGCAGCGCCTCGGGGCCGGCTACCTCGGCGACGAGACCGCCAACGGCCTGGCCGCGCACCCGAAGGCCCTCAAGGCCCTGGCGTACGCACGGGCGCAGCTCGGCGACCCCTACCTGTGGGCCGCCGAGGGGCCGGACCGGTTCGACTGCTCCGGCCTGATCTACGCCGCCTACCGGTCGGCGGGCTACTACGGGCTGCCCCGGGTCTCCCGGGACCAGTACTACGCCACCCGGTCGCGCACCGTGCCCCGCACCGCGCTGCTCCCCGGCGACCTGCTCTTCTTCGCCTCCGGCTCCAGCTGGACGACGATCCACCACATGGGCATGTACGTCGGCGGCGGCAAGATGATCCACGCACCGACCACCGGTGACGTGGTCAAGATCTCCACCGTGCGCTGGTCCCGTCTCCACGCCGCCACCCGCGTCATCGGAGCGGTGCCCGCGCCGGCCGCCACACCGACGAAGCCGCCCGCGACGAAGCCGCCCGCGACCAAGCCCCCGGTCAGCCCGAAGCCCACGTCGCCGACGCCGAGCCCGTCGCCGTCGGTCACGCCGTCGACCTCGCCGACGCCGAGCCCGTCGACCTCGCCCACCGGCTCTCCCTCGCCCACGGCCAGCGCCACGCCCGACGCGTCCGACTCCGCCACGCCCAGCGCGTCGATCCCGACGTCGCCGAGCAGGTCGGCCACCGCGACGCCGAGCGCCCCGGCCGGCAGTGTGGCGCCGACCACGGCCCAGAGCAGTTCCCAGCCGACGGGCAGCACCTCGGCCACCGCCTCGGCGAGCACCGGTAGCTGACCAGGGGCCCTCGCCGGTCCGGCGGCCACCTTGGCCGGGCCGGCTGGCGGGAAAGTCGACACCGCCCCTGCAATACGCTCCGGCTGTGCCACCGGGCCGGAATGTGGCACGGTGACAGACAGGCACACCCGGTCCGATGTCGCGGATCCGGGCGCGAGCGTGCGCGGAGGGCGAGCATGGCCGAGCAAGAGGTTCCGGCGGAGCCGGTCGACCACGGGTCCACGCCCGACCGGAGAGGTGCCGGGGCACCGCATCCCCTGACGTCCGTCGCCGCCCCCACCGTGGTCGACGACGGAGCCACGCCCGGGGCCGGCCACGCGGGGCCGTCGCCCGAGCCGCCCGCCGACGACGTACGCCGACAGTCCGCGGCGCCGGCCCGGGGCCGGGTCTCCGTGGCCACGGCCGCCGCGCCGGGTGCGGGCGACGTGGTGCCGTCGGCCGGTCCCAGCGCCGGCACCACCTACCGGGCCGCCGGAACGGCCGCTCCTGCGCCCGCCGCGGTGCCCGGACAGCGGGGCACGGCGGGAGCACGGGCCAGCGCCGCCGTACCCGGGATGAGGCCGGTCTCGGCCGACGAGGCCGGGGCGATCCGCTCCCGGACGGGCGAGGCCCGGATCTACCGGGCGGCACCGGTCAATCCGGAGCCGCCGGAGCCCGCCCGACCGCCGGAGCCGGCGCAGCCGCCGGCGCCGCCGGTCCCGGAGCCCGAGCCGGCGCCGGCTCCCACGCCGGTGCCGGGCCCGAACCCGCCCACGCCGCCGGTGCCCGGCCCGAACCCGCCGTCGCCGAACCCGCCGGTCCCGACCCCGCCGGTGCCCGTTCCCTACCCGCCCGGCCCGACGCCCCCGGGGCCGGGTCCCAGGCCGCCCGCGCCGGTACCCCCGGTGCCGGGTCCGCCCGCGCCGCCA
>NZ_JBAKHL010000176.1:0-758 GCF_036902715.1 Micromonospora sp. CPCC 205546 | reverse complement strand
ACCTGGCGGCGTTCGTCATGTTCTCGTCGGTCGCTGGCGCCTTGGGTAGTGCCGGGCAGGCCAACTACGCGGCCGGCAACGTCTTCCTGGATGCGCTGGCCGTGCACCGGCGCCGTCTCGGGCTGCCGGGCGTCTCGATCGCGTGGGGGCTGTGGGAGCAGCGCAGCGCGATGACCGGCAACGCCGACAGCGAGCGGCTGGCGCGGGCCGGGATCCTGCCGATGACGACCGCGCAGGGGCTGGCGATGTTCGACGCCGCGTGCGCCGGGACCCCACCCGACCCCATCGCCGCGCGGCTCCGGAAGAGTCGCGGGGCGCGGCCCGCGCGTACCGTCGACCTTCGGACCCGGGTGAGCGCCATGCCGGCCGCTCAGCGACGGCCGGAGCTCGTCGACGTGGTCCGGGCCAACGCGGCCGCCGTGCTGGGCCTCGCCGACGCCACCCGGGTCCGCTCCGACGACGCCTTCCACGAGGTCGGGTTCGACTCGCTCACGGCGCTGGAACTGCGGAACCGCCTCGGCGCGGCCACCGGGCTGAAGCTTCCCAGCACGGTGATCTTCGACCATCCCACGCCGGAGGCACTGGCGGCCTACCTGCTCGACCGGCTCACCGGTGAGCCGGCCGCCCCGGTACCGGCGGCACCCGCCGGGAACGAGCCGGAGAACGGCGACCCGATCGCGATCGTGTCGATGGCGTGCCGGTTGCCCGGCGGGGTGGATTCGCCGGAGGCGCTGTGGGAGTTGTTGCTTGCGAACGGC
>NZ_JBAKHL010000175.1:0-820 GCF_036902715.1 Micromonospora sp. CPCC 205546 | reverse complement strand
GTTGGCGTACGTGATTTTCACGTCGGGGTCGACGGGTCGGCCGAAGGGTGTGCAGGTGACGCACCGTGGGTTGGCGAATCATGTGCGGTGGGCGGCGGGTGAGTTGGTGTCGCGTGGTGCGGGTGGTTGTGCGGTGTTCTCGTCGGTGGCGTTCGACTTGCAGGTGCCGAATCTGTGGGCGCCGTTGGTGGCGGGTCAGCGGGTGGTGATGGTGGGTCAGGATGTGGATCTGGCCGAGTTGGGTGTGGTGTTGGCGTCGTCGGGGCCGTTCAGTTTCTTGAAGTTGACGCCGGGTCATCTGGAGATTCTTGGTCGGCAGTTGTCGGATGAGGCGTTGGCGTCGTTGGCGGCGGTGGTGGTGGTCGCTGGTGAGGCGTTGCCGGCGGCGTTGGCGAATCGGTGGCTGGCGCTTCTGGGGCCGGGTGGGTTGGTCAACGAGTACGGGCCGACCGAGGCGAGTGTGGGTACGTGCGTCTTCCCGGTGCTGGTCGAGCAGGCGGGTCCGGTGGTGCCGATCGGTCGGGCGTTGCCGGGGATGACGATGTACGTGTTGAACCGGGACCTGCACCTGTCGCCGGTGGGTGTGGTCGGTGAGCTGTACGTGGGCGGTGTGGGTGTGGCCCGGGGGTACGCGGGCCAGCCGGGCTTGACGGCGGAGCGGTTCCTGCCGGATCCCTTCGGGGCGGCGGGGGCGCGGATGTACCGCACGGGTGACCTGGTGCGGCGGATGCCCGACGGGGCGGTGGAGTTCGTCGGGCGGATCGACCACCAGGTGAAGATCCGCGGCTACCGGATCGAACTCGGCGAGATCGAGTCGGTC
>NZ_JBAKHL010000174.1:0-840 GCF_036902715.1 Micromonospora sp. CPCC 205546 | reverse complement strand
TTGGCGGTGTCGCGGGCGGCGTTGCGGTATCGGGCGGTGGTGGTGGCCGGTGGTGAGGCGGAGTTGGTTGAGGGTTTGTCGCGGATTGTCGGTGAGGTGGCGGTGTCGGGTCGGCGGGTGGTGATGGTTTTTCCGGGTCAGGGTGGTCAGTGGTTGGGTATGGCGCGGTCGTTGATGGTGGTGTCGCCGGTTTTTGCTGGTTCGATGTGTGAGTGCGCCAGGGTGATTGATCCGTTGGTGGGGGATTGGTCGTTGCTGGATGAGGGGACCTGGGATTTGGACCGGGTTGATGTGGTGCAGCCGGTGTTGTTTGCGGTGATGGTGTCGTTGGCGGCGGTGTGGCGGTCGTTGGGTGTGGTGCCGGCTGCGGTGGTGGGGCATTCGCAGGGTGAGATCGCGGCGGCGTGTGTGGCGGGGGCGTTGAGTGTGCAGGACGCGGCGCGGGTGGTGGTGTTGCGGGCGCAGGCGTTGCGGCAGTTGGCGGGTTCGGGTGCGATGGCGTCGATTGCGCGGCCGGTGTCGGAGGCGCCTGATGGTGTGTCGGTGGCGGCGGTGAATGGCCCCTCGTCGTTTGTGGTGTCGGGTGATGTGCGGCGGGTCAGGCAGATTGTGGCTGGTGATGAGCGGGCGCGGTTGATTCCGGTGGATTATGCGTCGCATTCGGCGTATGTGGAGTCGTTGGTGCCGCATTTGCGGGAGGTGCTTGGGCAGGTTGATGCTGGTGCGTCGGTGGTGCCGGTGTTGTCGACGGTGACGGGGGATTGGTTCGACACCACGGGTATGGATGCGGATTACTGGGTGCGTAATTTGCGTGAGCCGGTGCGGTTCCATGATGCGGTG
>NZ_JBAKHL010000173.1:0-893 GCF_036902715.1 Micromonospora sp. CPCC 205546 | reverse complement strand
GGTGATGGTCTTGCGGGTTCGAGCGTGAACTACGGTCATGGTGCGGCCAGTGACGCGGATTGGATTTCGGCGGCGGCTGAGGTGATGACGTCGGCGAAGTTGACGACGTTGTTGTTGCCGGGGATCGGCACGATCGCGGATCTGAAGGCGGCGAAGGCGCTCGGGGTGACGAGTGTGCGGATCGCGACGCATTGCACGGAGGCCGATATTTCGGCGCAGCACATCGCGTGGGCGCGGGAGAACGGCATGGACGTGTCCGGGTTTCTGATGATGTCGCACATGAACGATCCCGCCGGGTTGGCGGGGCAGGCGAAGTTGATGGAGTCGTACGGGGCGCATTGCGTCTACGTCACCGATTCCGGCGGCCGGCTACTCATGTCGGATGTGGCGGAGCGGGTGGACGCGTATCGGCAGGTGTTGGCGCCGGACACGCAGATCGGTATCCACGCGCATCACAACCTGTCCCTGGGTGTGGCGAACAGTGTGGTCGCGGTGGAGCACGGCCGCATCGCCGGCGACGGCCCGTTGGGCTCGGCAGATGGTCGGATGGTGCGGGTGGACGCGTCGCTGGCGGGGCAGGGTGCCGGGGCGGGTAACGCGCCGTTGGAGGTGTTCGTGGCGGTCGCGGAGTTGCACGGTTGGCAGCACGGCTGTGACGTGTTCGCGTTGATGGATGCCGCCGACGACATCGTGCGGCCGTTGCAGGACCGGCCCGTGCAGGTCGACCGGGAAACTCTCTCCCTGGGCTACGCCGGGGTGTATTCGAGTTTCCTGCGCCACGCCGAGCGGGCCTCGGACAAGTACGGGGTGGACGTGCGCTCCATCCTGGTCGAGTTGGGCCGCCGCCGCATGGTCGGCGGGCAGGAGGACATGATCGTGGACGTGGCACTGGA
>NZ_JBAKHL010000172.1:0-899 GCF_036902715.1 Micromonospora sp. CPCC 205546 | reverse complement strand
GAGCCCTTTTCATCCTGCGTAGCGGTTGGATTCGGTGCGATGCAGGACGAGGATCGCCTGCACGATCGCGGTGGCTCGGCGTGGGCAGCAGCGCAGCTTGACCAGGATCTTCCAGGTCTTGAGCGTGGCAATCGCTCGCTCACCGCGGGCGCGGATCTTCGCGTGGGCGCGGTTCACGGCTTTCTGCCTGCGTGACAGCCTCGGCCGGAACCGGCGCCGCTTGAACGGAGTACGCACGCTGCCGCGGGCGCCCTGATAGCCCTTGTCGGCGAAGGTCATCACGTTTGCGCTGGTCAGTGCGTCGATGATGCCGTGCGTACGGGCAGCGGTCAGGTCGTGAGCCGATCCCGGTAGCGCCGGCGAAGCCCAGACGAGGCGGCCCGCCGCGTCAGCGATGACCTGCACGTTCACGCCGTGGCGCTTGTGTTTTCCCGAGTAGTAGGGCTTCTGGTCGGCGACCCGGTCGATCGGGATCAGCGTGCCGTCCAGGATCGCGTACGCCAGCATGCGGATCCGCTTCATCGCGGTGACCAGGTCGTCGGCGGATGCCGCGAGCAGGGCGATCGCTTCCTGCACGTAGCGCCAGGCGGTGGCGACGCCGATCGCAAACCCGCAGGCCAGCTGGGTGTATGTATCGCCGTTACGCAAGTGGGCAAGAGCGAGCAGTGCCTGGCGTCCCGCATCGAGGCGCCGCCATCGCGATCGTTGCTGGTTACGGTGTTGGCGGATGCGGTCGGCGAGGTCGTTCAGGGTCCGGCTGGACAACGAGATCGTGGACGGGTAAGACAGCACAGGCGAGGCTCCCGGTCGGGGCATCGGGTTTTGGTCGATTTGCTGTCTTACCTGGAGCCTCGCCCTCATCGATCCCCGGGCTACGCACACCGCCCCTGACCTGCAAG
>NZ_JBAKHL010000171.1:0-914 GCF_036902715.1 Micromonospora sp. CPCC 205546 | reverse complement strand
TGAGCCATTTTCATCGTGACCGAGGCATGCTGAGCAGGTAGGCGGCGGTGTGTCGCTGCTCCAGATAGGACGAAGCTCCCGGTAGGACAGCAGTCGACCAAGACACACCGCCCCGCACGGGAGCTTCGTTGCTGACCTATCCTGCCAGCATCCCGCTGTCCACGCGCAGCCTGACCCGCCTGACCGAGCTGATCCGTGACCGGCGCCGCGCGCTCGGTGGGCGCTGGCGCCGGCTGCCCGCGCAGCAGCAGGCGCTGTTGGCCCTGGCCCACCTGCGCAACGGCGACACCCTCACCCGCCTCGCCGCCGGCTTCGAAGTGTCGGTTACCACCGTGTGGCGGTACCTGCGCGAAGCCGTCGACCTGCTCGCCGTCTGCGCTGACGATCTCGCCGCCGCAATGCGCCGGGCCGCCCGGCTCGCGTACGCCATCCTCGACGGCACGCTCATCCCCATCGACCGAGTCGCCGACCAGCGGCCCTACTACTCCGGCAAGCACAAGCGCCACGGGGTGAACGTGCAGGTCTTGGCCGACGCCGCCGGGCGGCTGATCTGGGCATCGCCCGCCCTACCCGGCTCCGTTCACGATCTCACCGCCGCCCGCACCCACGGCCTGATCGACGCGCTGACCAGCAACAACGTGCTGACCTTCGCGGACAAGGGCTACCAAGGAGCCCGCGGCACCGTCTGGACCCCGTTCAAACGCCGCCGCACCCGCCTGTCCCGCCGGCAGAAGTCCGTCAACCGGCACCACGCCAAGATCCGAGCACTCGGTGAACGCGCCGTCTCCACCCTCAAGACCTGGAAGGTCCTGACCAAGCTACGCTGCTGCCCCCGCCGAGCCACCCCGATCGTGCAGGCCATCCTCGCCCTCCAAGCCGCCGAGGACGCCCGCTACCCACGATGAAAATGGCTC
>NZ_JBAKHL010000170.1:0-937 GCF_036902715.1 Micromonospora sp. CPCC 205546 | reverse complement strand
GGCCCGGCCCTGCAACACCGCGGCCAGGGCGGCCCGGTCGGAAGCGTCACAGGCCACCGCCTCGACGCGGTCGCCGAACTCCGCGCCCAGACCCCCATCCGCTCCGGTACGCGACAGCAGCAACACCGACGCGGGGGTCGTCTCCAGCAGGTGCCGGGCCACCTGCGAACCGAGCACACCGCCACCCCCGGTGATCAGCACCCGCCCCGACACCACCCGCGGCATCGTCACCACGACCTTGCCCACATGCCGCGCCTGCGCCATGAACCGCAACGCATCCCGCGTCTCGCGCGCGTCGAACGGGCGTACCGGCGACAACCGGAAGACGCCCGACGCGAACAGCCCCATCACCGTCCGCAGGATCTGACCGACCCGGGCCTGATCCACCACACCGAGGTCGAACGCGGTGTAGTCCACGCCCTGCGGTTCGCGGATGTCGGTCTTGCCCATCTCCACGAACCGGCCACCCGACTTCAACATCCGCAACGACGCGTCCACGAACTCACCCGACAGCGAGTTCAACACCACATCCACCGGCGGAAACTCATCGACGAAGTCCGTCGTCCGCGACGACGCCAGACGCTGCTGCGGCAACGGCACCGCCGACCACTTCCACGGCGACGCCGTCGCATACACCTCCGCGCCCAGATGCGCCGCCACCTGCACCGCCGCCGACCCCACACCACCAGCCGCGGCATGCACCAGCACCGACTCACCACGCCGCACACCAGCCACATCCACCAACGCATAGAACGCCGTCACGAACGCCACCGGCACCGACGCCGCCTGCACGAACGACCACCCCGCCGGAATCGGCACCAACATGTGCTCGGACACGACCACCACCGACCCGAAAGCACCACCAAACAGGCCGAGCACGCGATCGCCGGGCCGGAACGCGTCCGACGCCGACTCCACCACCACCCCGGCACCCTCC
>NZ_JBAKHL010000169.1:0-976 GCF_036902715.1 Micromonospora sp. CPCC 205546 | reverse complement strand
TCAGTGGGCCAGTACGGGGATCTGGATTTTGGCGTCGTGTTCGAGGATGCGTTGTTGGAGTTGTTGGAGGTCGCGGCCGGGTTCGAGGCCGAGGTTGTCGATGAGGGCTTCGCGGGTGCGTCGGTAGACGCGGAGGGCGTCGACTTGGCGGCCGCTGCGGTAGAGGGCGAGCATGAATTGGTGGCAGAGGCGTTCGCGTAGGGGTTCGGTGGTGGTGAGGATTTCGAGTTCGGGGGTGATTTCGCGGTGTTTGCCGCAGGCGAGTTGGGCGTCGAGTCGGTCTTCGATGGCGGAGAGTCGTTCGTCTTCGATGGCGGCGAGTTCTGACCAGCAGGTGCCGGTTTCGACGAGGTCGGCGAGGGCGCGTCCGCGCCAGAGGGTGAGTCCTTCGGTGAGGAGTTGGGCGGCGTGGTGGGGGTTGCCGGTGGTGGTGGCGTGGCGTCCTTCGCGGACGAGTCGGCGGAAGCGGTAGAGGTCGATGGTTTCGGTGTCGATGCGGAGTTGGTAGCCGGGTGGGTGGGTGCGCAGGGTGGTGGTGGTGGGGTGGGTGGTGAGCATGCGGCGGATGCCGGAGACGGCGTTTTGGACCATTTTTCGGGCGGTGGGTGGTGGGTTGCCGTGCCACATGGCGTGGAGGATCTGGCTGGTGGCGACGACTTTGTTGGCGTTGAGGAGGAGGTAGCCGAGGATTGCGCGTTGGCGGATTCCGCCGAGTTCGAGGTGGTGGTCGTGGTGGGTGACTTCGGTGGTGCCGAGTACGGAGAATTGCATGGGTTCCTCCGGTGGGTGTGGCGTGTGTCCGGTGGGTGTCGAGTTTCTCAGTGGTGGTCATTGGTGAGGCACCCCTAGGGCACCCCGTAGGAGGTGGGGGTGCATGGTGTGGGTTATCGGGTTGGCAGTGTGGAGTTGCTGGTCAGGCATTGTCGGGTGGTGGTGGGGCGTGAATCCGTCATCCGGGCCGGATGAACGGCGCACG
>NZ_JBAKHL010000168.1:0-984 GCF_036902715.1 Micromonospora sp. CPCC 205546 | reverse complement strand
GGGTGCTGCGGTGTGGGGTTTGGGTCGGGTGGTGGGTTTGGAGGTGCCGTTGCGGTGGGGTGGTTTGGTGGATTTGCCGGGTGTGTGGGGTGGGGGTGTGTGGGGTTGGTTGTGTGGGGTGTTGTCGGGTGGTGGTGAGGATCAGGTTGCGGTGCGGGAGTCGGGTGTGTTTGTGCGGCGGTTGGTGCGGGCGGGTTCGGTGGGTGTTTCTGGTTCTGGTGTGGGTGGTTTTCGGTTGTCGGGGACGGTGTTGGTGACGGGTGGTACGGGGGCGTTGGGTGCGCGGGTGGCGTTGTGGGCGGTGGGTGTGGGTGCGGAGCATGTGGTGTTGGTGAGTCGGCGTGGTGGTGGTGCGCCGGGTGTGGGGGATTTGGTGGGGCGGTTGGAGGGTTTGGGTGTGCGGGTGTCGGTGGTGGCGTGTGATGTGGCGGATCGTGGTGCGGTGGCGGGGTTGTTGGGGGATTTGGTGGGTGCGGGTGAGCGGTTGCGGGCGGTGGTGCATGCGGCGGGTGCGGCGCAGTTGACGCCGTTGGGTGAGGTGGGTGTGGGTGAGGTGGAGGAGGTGTTGCGGGCGAAGGTTGGTGGTGCGGTGGTGTTGGATGAGTTGACGGCTGGTTTGGATTTGGATGCGTTTGTTGTTTTTTCGTCGATTGCGGGGGTGTGGGGTTCGGCGGGTCAGGTGGGTTATGCGGCGGGGAATGCGTTTGTGGATGGGTTGGTGGTGTCGCGGCGTGGGCGTGGGTTGGTGGGTACGTCGGTGGCGTGGGGGCCGTGGGCTGAGGCGGGTATGGCGGTGGGGGTGGCGGGGGAGCAGTTGAGTCGGCGTGGGTTGCCGGGGATGGCTCCGGAGTTGGCGGTGGTGGCGTTGCAGGGGGCGTTGGATGCGGGTGAGGCGCAGGTGGTGGTGGCGGATGTGCGGTGGGATCGGTTTGTGGCGTCGTTCACGGCGTTGCGGCCGTCTCGTCTGTTCACCGAAATCCCCGA